>CAZZGU010000011.1:0-780 GCA_964653755.1 uncultured Nigerium sp.
GCATGGCCGACGTGGTCGTCGTGAACAAGTGTGACGCGGCCACCGTGGAGGCGATCGCCACGGTTGAGGCCAACGTCCGTTCGGTCAACCCCGGCGCCCGGATCGTTCGCGCCGACAGCCCCGTCACCCTCGACGACCCGGACGCCGTGCGTGGACGCCGCGTCGTGGTCGTCGAGGACGGGCCGACGGTGACGCACGGCTCGAGGGCGTTCGGGGCCGGCGTGGTCGGGGCTCGCGCGGCCGGTGTCGCGGAGATCGTGGACGCACGGCCGTTCGCGGTGGGGTCGATCGCCGAGACTTACGCACGTTATCCGCACGCGGCGGGCGTGGTGCCGGCGATGGGGTACGGCGAGTCGCAGGTGCGCGATCTGGCGGCCACCCTCAACGCGGTGGACTGCGACGTCGTCATCTCAGGCACGCCGATCGACCTGGGGCGCGTCGTCACGGTGAACAAGCCGATCGTGCGGGCCCGCTACGAGCTGCGGGAAAGGGAGTCCGGCGTTCTGGCGGGGGCGATGCTTCGTGCGATCGCGCGCCGCGACCGCAGTGTTTCCCCTTTGGGAAGGTTTTCCTGCTAGTTCCTGTATTTCTCGGGCGACTTGGCGCATGATTTACTCACCGGGCCACGAGCTGTGGCCGCCAGTCAGATCCTCGAGGTGACCCGATGCCGAAGCCCCAAGAGCCCGAGAAGTCCCCGCCGGAGAAAGAGCCGTTCGTCGAGCCTCCCTTCGTCGAAGAGGACGCCGGTGCCATCAACGTCCTCGCCCCCCCGCTTCCCCC
>CAZZGU010000011.1:797-16094 GCA_964653755.1 uncultured Nigerium sp.
GACCCGACCCCGCCCCGCGCCCCCTACCTCTACGAGGCGCTGATCACCTTCGGCGCCCTCATCGCCGTGATGGCCATCGGGATCGGTGTGTACCAGGTCGGCTACCCCCACGTTCTGATGCTCATCGGCGTCCTGGTGGCGGCGCTCATCGCCCTGAAGATGGGCTACGCGTGGCAGGCCATCGAGCTGATGATGTACAACGGCATCCGTCAGGCGCTCCAGGCCATCGTGATCCTCGCCATCATCGGCGTCCTCATCGGCATGTGGATTGTGTCCGGCGTTGTCCCGGCCATGATCTACTACGGGCTCGCGATCCTCACGCCCGGCACCTACCTCGTCGCCACCCTGCTCATCACCTCGCTGACGTCCCTGGCCACCGGCACCTCCTGGGGCACCGCCGGCACCATCGGCGTCGCCCTCATGGGCATCGCCGCCGGCCTGGGCATCCCGCTGCCGCTCGCCGCGGGCGCCGTCATCTCGGGCGCGTACTTCGGGGACAAGCTCTCCCCTCTCTCCGACACCACGAACCTCTCACCCGCCATGGCGGGCACCGACGTCTTCACCCACATCAAGTTCATGGCGCGTCCCACCGCCGTCGCGTACGTGATCTCGCTCATCTACTTCGGCGTCATGAGCACCCAGATGCAGGCCGGTGCCGACGGCGACCTCAGCGCGATCCAGGAGATGCGCTCCGCGCTGGCGTCCTCGTTCAACCTGAGCCCGTTGTTGCTGCTGCCCCCGATCATCGTCATCGTGCTGATCGCCTTCAAGATGCCCGCGATCCCGGGCATCTTCATCGGCGTGCTCATGGGCGGCTTCCTGGCCCCGATCATGCAGGGCGCCGACTTCGGCTCGCTGATCAACATCGGCTACGAGGGCTTCGTCTCCGAGACCGGAGTCGAGGCCGTCGACTCGCTGCTGTCCAAGGGTGGTCTCACGTCGATGATGTACTCCATCTCGCTGACGATCGTGGCCATGATGTTCGGCGGCATCGTCGAGGGAACCAAGCAGCTCGAACTCATCGTCGCCGGTCTGCTCAAGCGCGTGAAGGGGGCGCCCGGCCTGCTGGCCACCACGATGGGCACCTGCCTGGTTTCGAACGCGACCATGCCCGAGCAGTACATCTCGATCGTGGTCCCCGGGCGCATGTTCGCCAAGGCCTACCGCGAACGGGGCTATCACCCGAAGATGCTGTCGAACGCCCTGGAGTCGTCGGGCACCGTGCTGTCGCCGCTGGTCCCCTGGAACACCTGCGGCGCCTTCATGGTGAGCGTGCTGGGCGTGGCGACGCTCGAGTACGCCCCCTACGCGGTGTTCAACTACGTCACGCCGATCGTCGTCTTCCTGCTCGCCTTCGTCGGGATCACCGTGGCAAGGATGACCTCCGCCGAGCTTGCCCAGCGCGACCTCGAGGACGCCGAGATGGCCAGGCTCGCCAAGGCCTGAGCGGATCCGACGACGCCCCCGGGACGGCCCCGCCGACCCGGGGGCGTCGTCCGTCCCTGGTTCCCTTCGCAGACAGTGCCGACGCGTCAGACGACCGACCAGCCGCCGTCGCAGGCGAGCACCGCCCCGTTCATGTTCGAGGCGTCGTCGCTGAGCAGCCAGCAGATCGCCGCGGCGAGCTCCTCGGGCTCGGCGGCCGGAGGGATGGACGTCTGCATGATCTGCGCCAGCGCCTCGATGGCGACCTGGGACTTCATCGGCGCCTCGATGTTGGTCTTCACCGCGCCCGGCGCCACGGCGTTGGCCCGGATGCCCTTGTTCTTGTAGAACATCGCGGTGCTCTTGGTGAAACCGTTCACCGCGCTCTTGGAGGCCGAGTACGTGGCGCCGGACGCCGACGCCCGCAGGCTGGCCTCGGACGACACGTTGACGATGGCGCCGTGGCCGACCGCCAGCATGATCGGGAGGACGGCCCTGGTCAGCCGCATGATCGAGGTGATGTTGACGGCGAACACCCGCTCCCAGGTGGCGTCGTCGATCTCGGCGGGGGGCAGGAAGCTGTCCATGATGCCGGCGATGTTGGCCAGTCCGTCCACCCGGCCCTCGGCGGCCGCCACCACGGCCTGCACGTCGGACTCCTGCACGATGTCGGCGACGACGGGCACGAGGTCGAGGTCGGGGTACTCCGCCACGAGCTGGTCAAGGCGGGGCGCCGAGAGGTCCGCGGCGATGACGCGACCACCCTCCTGTCCGAGGCGGACGGCGGTGGCCTTGCCGATGCCGGAACCGGCACCTGTCACGATGAGGGTCTGACCGGCGAAACGGCCTGAAATGGGGTCGTGCTGAGACATGGCGACTCCTTCGAATCTCAAGCGGTGGACGCTCGCGAGTGATCCGTCCATCGTATGGCGGCGTGATCGTGGCGGGAATCCCCTGCGGCCCCCACCGGGCAGGGGCGGGTCACTAGCCTTGAGGTGTGGATGCGCTGGTCGCGCCCCTGTTCGGGGCCCCCGCACCGTCGGGGCGGACGCCGTGAGTCGGCTCACCTGGGTGCGCCTCGACAACGCGTCCAACATCTTCCTGGCAGCGATGAGCGCCCATGACACCAAGGTGTTCCGTTTCAGCGCGGAGGTCACCGAGGACGTCGACCCGGACCTGCTGCAGCAGGCCCTCGACCACGTGTATGACCAGTACCCGCTCTACCACGCGGTCCTGCGCCGCGGTGTGTTCTGGTACTACCTCGAGCGGAGCGACCTGCGGCCCGACGTGGTGCCGGACGTCCTGCCGCCGTGCGCCCCCCTCTACCACTTCGACCGGCGCGAGTTGCTGTTCCGCGTCGCTCACCACCGCAACCGGATCATTCTCGAGGTCTTCCACGCCCTTTCGGACGCCACGGGCGCCCTCTGGCTCTTCGGCGATCTTGTGGCGGAGTACGTCCTGCTGCGACACCCGGACGCCTTCCCGGACGCCGCGGGGCGACAGCACGGGCTCGTGAAGCACGCGCTGGAGTCCGACAGCTACGTCCACCACTTCGGCTCCGGGGGCACGGGGGACTTCGCCGCCGCCGCACGCCCTCCCTCGCTGGCTGCGGCGGCCTCGCGCGTCGCCGCGGGCTTCGCGTCCGTCGGCGGGCCCGAGCAGGTCGCCCGGCCGTCCCGTCGCCGCACGAAGCTCGTCGGCGGCGGGCGCGTCCACCGCGTCCGGGGCACCTGGACCCCCGATCACCGGACCCGGGTGGTCGAGCTGAGCATGCCGGTCCGACCGGTCCTGGCGCTGGCCAAGGCGGAGAGGGCCTCGCTCACGATCTATCTCACCGCGCTGTTCCTGGAGGCGGTGCGGGAGACCACGAGCGAGGCGCGCCCAGCGCGGACCATGGCGGTTTCGGTCCCCGTGAACCTGCGGTCGCTCTTCGAATCCGAGTCTGCCCGCAACTTCTTCGCGACCACGCGCCTGACGTACACGTGGCCCGAATCCGGTGGTGGCGACCTTTCCGCCCTGTGTCGGAGCCTCCAGGCACAACTGCAGGAGCAGGTGACGCGCGAGGCGTTGGAGGCGAAACTCACCAAGCTGGTGGGCTTCGAGCTCAACCCCGTCGTCCGGATGATCCCGCGCCCGCTCAAGGACGTCATCCTCGGCACCGTGAACAGGCTCAACAACCGGAGCATCACCGTGGCGATCTCGAGCCTCGGACGCCTCGTCCTGCCCGATCCCGTCGACAGCCACGTGGGGGCGGTCTTCCTCCAGGTGTCGGCCGCACGCCCCCAGTTCTGCGCGCTCACCCACGGCGACGTGCTGACGGTGAGCTTCACCTCCCCCTTCCTCCAGACCGCGCACCACCGGGCCTTTGCCCGAGCGTTGACCTCCCGAGGCGTCCCCGTGACGGTGGCGGTCACCAAGGTCACCGACTCGGAGTTGAACCGAGGGGTGACGTGAAGCGCTGTCCGGCGTGCAGCGTGGACCTGCTGGGGGAGTGGGCCCGGTGTCCCCTGTGCCGTGGCCCCCTCGCGGACGCCTCCCCCGGGCTCGCGGGCTCCGGGTCGGGGGGAGCGGGGTCGGGGGGAGCGGACGCCGCGGCGTCCGACCCCTACCCCACGATTCCGCTGCGGTTCGATCGGCGTCAGCTCCTGAGGATCCTGACGCTGGTGTCACTGCTCGCCATCGCAGGGTCTCTGCTGGCGCAGGTGGTGTTCCCCGGACGTCTGGAGGGCCTGCGGCTGGTGTGGTTCGGACTGATCAGCATGTGGCTGGTCGTGCTCATCGTCGTCCGGAAGCGGCGCAACGTCGCCAAGGGCATCGCCTATCTGGTCGTCCTGGGATCGTTGGTGCTGGCGTATGCGGACTTCCTGTCCGGCTGGGGGGCCTGGTCGACCACGTACGCGATCCCCGCGGTGTGCACCTTCGCGGTCATCGCGCTGCTCATCGCCGTGCGCCTCGTCCGGCTGGAGCCACGCGAGTACCGCGTCTACTCGTGGCTGACGCTCCTGTTCGGCCTGGTGCCGGGCCTGTTCATCGCCTTCGGCTGGGTGACCGACCTGCTGCCGTCGCTGGGGAGCGTCTTGCTGAGCGCGGCAGGGTTGCTCCTCACGCTCGCGTTCCGCGGGAGCGAGGTGCGCGCGGAACTCGGCAAGCGCCTCAACGTGTGAGCCCAGGGCAGTGACAACTGAGCGGGTGACCGTGCGAGCGCCCGCCCCTGCGAGAGCCGCGGGTCAGTACCGCAGGATCGCGACGGCAGGCGAGTCGGTGGGCATCATCTCGCGCTGCACGGCGTAGACCGTCCCGCCGTTCCTGAGCGTCTGGGTTGCGGCGAAGTCGGCGAGGGCGACGTCGTCGGCGAGCGTCCGCTCGGCCGCGTGGTGGAGCACCTGCCCGCTGTCGCGGTCGAGGGCCCCCCACACGGGCGTGTCGGGGGACAGCACGAGCCGGTCGACCCGGCCCTGCCGTGCAGCCTGCACGACCTCGTCGATCCGGTCGGTCACGCGCCCGGTTCCGGCGAGTTGTCGGAACTGGGCGAGCGCATCCTCGGTCTCCCGGTGGAACCGGGGTTCCACCAAACCCCAGGCCCGCTCGTGGAGGTCTTCCGGGCTCATCCGTTCAGGATTGCCGGTGACGCCTTCCTCGACGATGTCGCCGTACTCGCTCACCTTGCGGTAGAGGGGGAGCAGATAGTCGACGCCAGCCAGCACCAGCGGCGTCCGCTGGCCTCGCAGGAGCGGGCGCACGCCGGCGTCCACCACGTTCAGGTAACGCTCGATGCGCACCTTCTGGTCCTCTTCCCCGGCCCCGTGACCGTGGAAGATCGCGCTGCGCCCACCGCTCTGCGTCCCGGTGTGGTACTGAAGCATTCGTTCGGGGGTGCCCTCGGGCAGGGTGTCCTCAAGGCTGCGGGGAAGAGCCTCCGGCAGGTCGATCTGGCCGACGCTGTGGCGGGTGCCCTCGAAGAGCCGGACCTCGTTCTGGCTGATCGCGAGCAGGTAGAAGTGCCCGTTGTTGGTGAACAGCGGCAGAAGGGGTTTGACGTAGTAGGAGCTCCCGACCGTGACGAGCTCCTCCACGCGGAACGGCAGGCGGAAGGTATGGAAGTCGCCGTCGGCGAGGAAGACGGCCAGGCCGTCGTAGGAGAACAGCCAGAAGGTCGCGTTGTCCAGCAGATCCTGAGCCGGCTGCAACAGCTTTTCCAGTTCGCGCGGCCCCATCCCGGAGTCGAGCAACTGCCGCTCCGCCTGACGGAGCAGGTTCTTGAAGCGGATCGGGTCCTGCTGGGTCTCCGGTCGGGCCCGGTGCGTGGGCAGGAAGATCGAGATGCTTGGGTTCCGGCTCTGCTCGGCGAGCGCCTGCAGCTCTTCGATGGTCAGGATCTCCATGTCATGTCCTCCTGGTTCGGGCTTGTCACCGCGAAGAACCATCGGCGTCCGGGGAGCGGCACGTCGGCGTCGGCTCGTCCGGCCATTCTAGTCCCGAGGTTTCGCGTGGGGCAGGGGGTGCGGGGCGCCGCGGAGGTCAACCGTTGGGCCCTCGGCGAGTCACGGGTCACGGGTGGGTTCACCGACGTGGTCATCCGCTTCGATCGGGGCGGCCTCTCCGCGGGCGGCCGCCAGCCCGCGGTGAAGGAGCGCCGGGTACGGACGCCTGCGCCAGATCAGGACTCGGGGGCCGCTCAAATGCGCGCCGGGTACGGACGCCTGCGCCAGATCAGGACAAACGCCCACGCGGACGCGCCACTTGCGGACAGGTGCCACGGATCCAACCGGCGGAACTGTGCTCAACCGTCGCGGCCACCGAACCAGGCCGGGGGCGGAATCCGGGCCCGCAGGGGGCGCACGGGACCGCGCACGCCTACCCGCCGGCACTGGAGGCGCCACAGCGGGTGCCACGTTCGCCCTGGGGACGGCCGGGCACGGGGTGGCCGCGATCGTGGTCCTGGTCGTCGGCTCGCTCGTGTTCGCGGTGGCCATGGACAACTCACCGGCTCCCACGACTGGCCACCGGCCAGCGGCCCAGCAGCGCGTCCGCCGTGGTGCCTGGTCAGGGGGTCGCTCGCGAACTCCGCACTGTCTTGAGGAAGGCGGCGACCGCGGCGAGGTACTCGTCGGTGTTCTCCCAGAGGATCGAGTTGTGGTCGCCCTTGTCGAAGAGACGCAGGGTGGTGTTGCCGCCGGCCCACTTCTTCAGTCGCAGCGCGTGGCTCACGTCGACAAGCCCGTCGAAGCGTGTGTGCATGATCAGCGTTGGACCGGTGAACCCACCGATCTTGACGCGGTGGTCGAGGCGTTCCTCCATCGCGTCGACGTCTGCCGCGGAGCCGCCGAGCTCGCGCGGGGTGACGCGGAGCAGGACGCGTTCCATCGGGTCGGCGATCGCGCTCTCCAGGATCAATCCGCCGATCTTCGGGAACCGACTGACCGCTTCGAGAGCGAAGAAGGACCCGACCGAGCGGCCCATCACGACCAGCTTCTCCGGGGGGCCGGCGGCCGCCATGACGGTACTCACGTCGTCGAGCATCTTGCCCAGCAGCGGCGTCCCGGTCGAGCCGCCGTAGCCTCGGTACTCGGCGAGGAGCAGGTCCGCCCACGCAGACGCGCCGCTTGGGGACGGGTGCCACGGCTGCACCCGGAGCAACGGTCCTCAACCGGCGCGGCAGGCGAGACGGCGGAGTTACAGCCGTGTAGTTTTCCCCACTGTGGACGAACCTGTGGACCAACTCAGTCCATGAAGGGGGCGAGTTCGTCCTCGTCGAAGCCGTCCTCGGGGGGACGCGTGCTCCCCGGGAGCCGCACCGTGAATTCCGCCCCACCCTGGGGCGCGTTGCCGGCCTTGACCCAGCCGCCGTGCGCCTGGATGGTCTGCGCCACGATGGAGAGTCCGAGCCCCGATCCGGGGGTTGTCCGGGCCTGATCGGAACGGTAGAAGCGCTCGAAGACGTGCGGGAGATCCTCCTCCGCGATCCCCGGGCCCTCGTCGGCGATGCGGAGACGGTCCCCCCCGAGGCGGACGTGCACGGTCCCGCCCGGCGGCGAGAACTTCACCGCGTTGTCCAGCAGGTTGGTGAAGGCGCGCTCCAGGGCGTCCGACTCGCCGACGAGGTACAGCGGGTCGAGCTGGACGTCCCACGCGAGGCCCGGCCCACGCCGCTTGACACGTTCGAGGGCGCTTGCCACGACGTCCCTCAGGTCGATGGGCTCCGGTGAGGCCTGCACCTGGTCTTCTCGAGACAACTGCACGAGATCGCCCACGAGTTGCGTGAACTCGCCGAGCTGGGCCGCCACGTCGCGGAGAATGTCGCCCCGTGCGCCCGCCGGCAGCATGCCCTGCCGCTCGTCCGCGACCAGAAGTTCGACGTTGGTGCGCATCGAGGTGAGCGGTGTGCGCAACTCATGGCCGGCGTCCGCGATGAGCCGGCGCTGCCGCTCCCGCGACGAGTCGAGGGCGTGGAGCATCCGGTTGAACGCTTCGCCCAACTCGGCGACCTCGTCGTCACCCGCCACGGCGATCGGCGTCAGCTTGTTGGTCGCCGTGACGCGGGCGACGGCGTCCGACAAGGCGCGGATCGGGCCGATGCTCGACCGGGCGATCGCGAACCCGGTCCCCGCAGCGACGACGGCACCGAGGCCGCCGAACGTCAGCAGCGCCCAGCCGAGCGTCCGGAGGATGGCCTGCGTCGGCCCCAGCGGACGACCGATCACGAGCGCGTAGTGCTGGACCTGATCGTGCAGCGGAACCGCAACGATCCGAACTGCTTCGCCATCGGAGTTGACGCCGGACCGCGCCGAGTGCCCCATCGCCGTCTTCGCGATGGCCAGTTCGGACGCCTGCAGTTCGAGAGTCGTCTGGCGGCCCGGCATCGAGATCACGTGGGAGTCAGCCCGCAGCAGCATGATGTTGACATTCGCCGCCCGCATGGCGGAGGCATCCACACCGCCCATGGTCTCGAGGTCCTCTGAGAGGAGGCTGCTGGTAATGGCTGCGACGTCGACGAGTTCCCGGTCCAGTTGGTCGTACACGCTGAGCAGCGTGATGAAGTAGGCGGCGATCCCCGTGACCCCCACGGCTGCCAGGACGGCGAGCGTGATGAGGAGCGCCAGTCGGTCCTGGAGGGGGCGCCCCGCGACCGAAAGCCGGTCGCGGAGTTCGCCGATCACGGGGGCGAATCGCGGAGTACGTAGCCGACCCCGCGCACGGTGTGGATGAGACGGGGTTCGTTCTCACCCTCGGTCTTGCGTCGCAGATAGCCGATGTACACCTCGAGCGAGTTCGCCGTTGTCGGGAAGTCGAAGCCCCACACCTCGTTGAGGAGCCAGCTGCGTTCGAGCACCCGCCGCGGGTGCTCGAGGAACGTCTGCAGGAGCGCGAACTCCGTGCGGGTCAGTGAGATGCGGCGTCCGCCGCGGGTTACCTCGCGGGTCTGCAGGTCGAGCCGCAGGTCCGCGAAGGCGAGAACCTGGCTCTCGGTCGGTGCGCCGGCGTCCGTGCCGGGTTCGGGGCGCTGCCGCCGGGTGAGGGCCCGCAGCCGGGCCAGGAGTTCGTCGAGGGCGAACGGCTTGACCATGTAGTCGTCCGCGCCCGCGTCCAGGCCATCGACCCGGTCACCGACGGCGTCCCGGGCGGTCAGGATGAGAATGGGCACGTCGTTGCCCTGCGAACGCAGCACCCGGGTCGTCTCCAGGCCGTCGAGCCGCGGCATCATGACGTCCATGACCACCGCGTCCACCTTGTGGGTGGACAGGTGCGCCAGGCACTCGACGCCATCCGCGGTGCTCGCGACCTCGTAACCGCTGTACTGCAGCGAACGCGCGAGGGAGTCCCGGACTGCCTGGTCGTCGTCGACAACAAGGATGTGCATGCGGTCACCCTACTTGGCGGACGCCCGCAACTCCCGCACCCGGGCCATGACTCCCGGCATGGCGGCCTCGATCGCCGCCAACGTGTCATGGAAGCCGTCGAGGTCGCCGTACCAGGGGTCAGGGACGCCGGCGCCCGGCTCGGCGCCCGGGTCGAAGTCGGTCAGCAGGGCGAGGTGTTCGGCGTCCGGGGCCAGTCTCCGCAGGTGCTGCAGGTGCAGGGGCTCGAGTGCGATCACGAGGTTGGCCTCCCGGATCTCCACGCTCGTGATCCTCCGGGCGCGGTGCCCGCCGGCGTCGTAGCCGGCCTCGGTCAGGACCACGCGGGCCCGCGCGTCGATCGGGTTGCCGCGCTCCTCGGAGCTGACCCCCGCGGAGGTGAAGCGGACGCCGTCCAGCCCCTCGCGCGCGGCCCAGCCCTGCGCCACGCGCTCGGCCATCGGGGAGCGACAGATGTTGCCCAGGCAGACGAACACCACCGTCGCCTCAGACCGTCGGGAGGGGGTCATCGGTGCTCCACGTCACGCCGTCCGACGACCGAGTTCAGCACGAAGCTGACCACCGAGACGAGCAGGGCGCCCAGCACCGCTGACCAGAAACCCGACACATGCCAGCCGATCCCGAACTGGGTGCACACCCAGGACGTGAACAGCAGCAGCGCCGCGTTGACCACCAGGAGGAACGCGCCCAGGGCCGCGAGGAGCAGCGGCGAGATGACGAACCCGAACAGCGGCCTCACCAGGGAGTTGACGAGCCCGAAGATCGCGGCGACCACCACGATGGTGACGATCTGGTTGGCGAGGGGTCCGTCTTCCAGGGTGATCCCGGGCAGGAGCCAGGTCGCCAGCCCGAGAGCCAGGGCGCTGACCAAGAAGCGTACGACCACACAGTGATCCTTCCATGAGTGGAAGGATGCGCAGCACAGCATCCCAGAAAGGCCCAACGCCGTGGCCCACCACCTGCACGGACGCCACTTCCTCAAGGAACTGGACTTCACCCCCGACGAATGGCTGTCGCTCGTCGAGCTGACCCGCGCGTGCAAGGCTGCCCGACGCGAGGGCCGCGAGGTCCGGCGGCTCGAGGGCAGAACCCTCGCCCTGATCTTCGAGAAGACCTCGACCCGAACGCGGGCCGCGTTCGAGGTCGCCGCGTACGACCAGGGCGCCCACGTCACCTACCTCGACCCCAACGGAAGCCAGATCGGGCACAAGGAGTCCCCCGCGGACACGGCGCGCGTCCTCGCCCGGATGTACGACGGCATCGAGTTCCGCGGGGCGAGGCAGGCCACGGTCGAGACGCTTGCCGAATACTCCTCGGTGCCCGTCTGGAACGGCCTGACCGACGAGTGGCATCCGACGCAGAGTCTCTGCGACGCCTTCACCATGCTCGAGGCGTCCGGAAAGCCGGCCGGGGAGATCGCCTTCGCCTATCTGGGTGACGCCCGTTTCAACATGGGCAATTCGCTCATGGCGATGGGCGCCCTCATGGGCATGGACGTCCGGATCGTCGCCCCCGTGTCCTTCCAGCCGGACGCCGAGCGCCTCGCCGCCCTCAGCGAGGTCGCCGCAACCACGGGAGGCCGAATCACGGTGACCGATGACGTGGAGTCCGGCGTCCGGGGCTGCGACTTCGTGCACACCGACGTCTGGGTCTCGATGGGGGAGCCCAAGGGGGTGTGGGCCGACCGGTGCCGCGAACTCGTTGGCTACCGCGTCACCCGGCGCGTCATGGAGGCCACCGGCAACCCGCGAGCGAAGTTCATGCACTGCCTGCCGTCGTTCCACGATCTCAACACGAGCGTGGGCAAGCTCGTCCACGACCTCACAGGCATGCGGGAGCTCGAGGTGTCCCACGAGGTGTTCGAGTCCGAGGCGTCCATCGTGTTCGACCAGGCCGAGAACCGCCTGCACTCGATCAAGGCCGTCCTGCTGGCGACGCTGGATTGAGGCGCTCAACGCCCAGCGCCCCGCACCCAGCGCCCTGTGCCCAGCGCCCTGTGCCTAGGGCACCCAGACCCGGGGGAGAACGTCGATCTCCTGGAGCCAGGCGCGGGCGTCCTCGTCGCTGACCCACAGGTGGCTGAGCCAGCCGAAGGATTCTCCGCCGGCAACGTTGGCGGGGCGGTCGTCGAGGAACGCGATCTCGGGGGGCTCGAGCTCCAGCACCTCGGTGACCCGGTAGTAAACGGCCTTGTCGGGCTTGGTAACCCCCATGGAGGCCGACACGAACCACGCGTCGGCGTCGTCCACGTAGGGCTGCTCCGACAGGGCGAGGTCGAGGGCGAACGGTGCGTTCGAGACGACGGCGACCCCACGTCCGGCCCGTCGCACGTCCCGGAGGAGCTGCAGCGCCTGGGGCCGGACGACCGTCCAGAGTTCCGCGTCGAGGCGTGCGAGTTGGGCGACCATCTCAGGAGTGGCGGGGCGGCCCAGCGTGCGCAGGATCGGCCCCCAGTAGGCTGCATCGGAGCCGCCCGCGTCGTACGCGCGCCGGTCCTGCCAGTACAGCGCTTCCACGGAAGCAGGGGAGACCCCCAGCAGCCGGGCAGGCTCGCTGTAGATGCCTTCGCCGGACGCCATGACCTGACCGAAGTCGAACACCACCGCACGGATCATGGGCCCAGTCTCCCAGACGCGCGGGTCACTCCACGTCGGACGGCGGCCCTCCCGAGACGATACTGATGCTGTTCTGCGAGGATGACGGTCATGGCGAACGAACAGAACCCCACCCGCCCCGAGGACGGTGCCGGCGACGACGGCACCCGCCTCCTGCCGCCGTACAACACCGACGACTACCGGACGCCGGCGCCCGCGCAGCCGGAGCAGCCGTCGCCGACTGGCCCGTCCTGGCAACCGCCGTCGTACTCCCCGCCGGCGCAGCAGGCGTCCTACCCGCCCGCGGGCACCCCGTATGCAGCGCCAGAGTCATACCAGACGGGACAGTCCTACCAGCCCCCGCAGGCCCAGCAGGGCACCCCGCAGGGCACCCCGCCGCCACCCGTGCCTGGGCAGATGCCCTCGTACACGCCCTCGTATCCCACGAGCGCGCCCTCGGCGCCGTCGTACCCGATGGGCCCGACGGGTCAACAGCCGCCCCAGGGCGCAGGGACTTACGGGCAGCACCCGGGTTACGCGCAAGGCGCGCCGCGGCCCCGGGACGACAGCCCCCTGAGTGCGCTCGCGGACTTCGGCTTCACCCGCTACGCGACCCCCGGGCTGGTGAAGATCGTCTACATCCTGAGCGTCGTGGCGGGCGTTGGATCCTGGCTCCTCAGCGTCCTGAGTGCGTTCGCCGCCAACTCCTTGTTCGGCGGGGGCGCGGGGAGCGGGTTCATCCTGTTGCTCTTCGGCTGGATCCCTGCCGCCCTCTTCATCGCGGTCATGCGGTTCACCCTCGAGTTCTACCTCGTGAACATCCGGACCAACGCGAAGGTCACCGAGATCCTCGAACACCTCCAGAGGGACAGCAGGTCAGAGTGACCCCCCGACGGCGGCGCGCCGCGGTTGAATAGGCCAATGCTCTACGCCACGACCGCCCGCACCCACCTCGGCGCGATCCGCCGCAACATGGAGGGCGTCCGGGCTCGAGTGGGGGACCGGAAGGTCCTCGCAGCCGTCAAGGCGGACGCCTACGGTCACGGCGCAGTCGAGGTCAGTCGGATGATCGAACGGACGGGCTGCGCGGACTGGCTCGGCGTTGCGACCGTCCCCGAGGCGCTGCAGGTGCGGCAAGCAGGGGTGGGGCTGCCCATCCTCAAGTTCAGCCCTGCGCTCGGCGCAGACGAGGCCGCGGCCGCGGTCGCCCACGACGTGGACCTGACCGTCTGCACGGCCGAGGATGTGGACGCGGTCGCGGCAGCGGCCGTGCGCGTGGGCCGTCCGGCTGCGGTGCACCTCAAGATCGACACGGGCATGCGACGCATCGGCTGCGCGCCCGACGAGGCGCCGGCGTTGGCCCGGCGGATCGACGCGGCCGGGCCCCTCACGTTGCGGGGGGTGTTCTCACACCTACCCGTTTCGGACACCGAGGACGGGCGACCCTTCACCGAGGGCCAGATCGAGCGTTTCCGGACGGCGGCAGCCGCGGTCGAGGCGGCCCGTGGGCCGGTGGAACTCGTCCATCTCGCAAACTCAGGGGCGGTGCTCCTTCACCCGTCTGCGTGGTTCACCATGGTGCGCCCCGGGATCATGATCTACGGGAACCTCCCCGACCCCACGACCGACCCGGCCGTTCCCTTGGAGCCCGCGCTCCGGTGGACGACCCGGCTCTCCTTCGTGAAGCGCGTGGCGGCCGGCGAGACAGTGGGGTACGGCCGCTCGTGGACCGCGCCGCATGACACCTGGATCGGCACGATCCCGGTCGGCTACGGCGATGGCTACAGCCGGTTGTTGAGCAACCGGGGCCGGGTCCTCGTCGCCGGCCACAGCCGCCCGATCGTGGGGCGCGTGTGCATGGACCAGACCATGGTCGACCTCGGGCCGGGAGCCGAGCCACCGCGTGCTGTGGGCGAGGAGGTCGTGCTCGTCGGACGCTCGGGTGAGGAGCAGATCACCGTGCAGGAGCTCGCAACCCTGATGGGGACCATCACCTACGAGGTCACCTGCCTCATCGGGGGGCGCGTCACCCGCGAGATCGACGAGGAGTGACACTTCACGGGGGACCAGCCTTGGGCGGGCGGCCCCGCCGCGGCGGGGAGGCCGCATCTTTCGGCAGTCGGCCCGCCCGGCGGAGCGCGTCACGCAGCAGCAACTCGATTTGGGCGTTGGAGCTGCGGAGTTCGTCGGCGGCCCAGCGGGCCAGGGCATCGTGGATCGCCGGGTCCAGGCGCAGCAGGACCGCCTTGCGCTCCCCGCGGGGGCGGTCCGTGCCGCGCTGGTTGTCGGTCGGCATGGCCGTCAGGCGTAGAGCGACCCGGTGTTCACGACCGGGGTGACCCGCGAGTCGCCGCAGAGGACGACCAGCAGGTTCGACACCATGGCGGCCTTGCGCTCGTCGTCGAGTTCGACGATGTCCTCCTCGGTGAGCTTGGTCAGCGCGTTCTGCACCATGCTGACCGCACCCTCGACGATCTTCTCGCGCGCCGCGATGACGGCCGAGGCCTGCTGGCGCTGCAGCATCGCCTGGGCGATCTCGGGGGCGTAGGCGAGCGAGCTGATTCGCGTCTCGATGACCTCGAGGCCGGCGATGGCGATGCGGGCGGCGACCTCGTCGGCGAGTTCCTGTGCGACCAGGTCGGTGGAGCCCCGGAGGGTCTCCTCGCCGGGCAGCGCGTTGTCGTAGGGGTGGGTGGTGGCGATGTGGCGCAGCGCCGACTCTGCCTGGACGGCCACGAAGTCGCTGTAGCTCTCGACGGAGAAGACCGATTTGGCGGTGTCCGCGACCTGCCACACGACGATGGCCGCGATGTTCACGGGGTTGCCGTCGGCGTCGTTGACCTTGAGTTCATTGGTCTCGAAGTTGCGGACCTTGACCGAGACCTTCTTCTTCGTCGTCAGCGGCATCGTCATCAGCAGGCCGCTCGTGCGGACCGTGCCCACGTACCGCCCGAAGAACTGGACAACCTTGGTGTCGCCCGGGGCCACGATGGTGAGCGCGGAGGCCATCAGGCCGAACACCAGGACGCACACGACCCCGAGCAGCCCGGACACCGTGGCAGCCGCAGGATCGGTGCCTTCCAGGATTCCCGCGCGGACGAACAGGGCGATCGAGCCGGTCAGTGTCGCGAGGGCGAGCAGGAGGGCGGGCCCTCCGTTGAGGGTCCAGGCGGGGCGTTCGGCGATGTCGACCCGCGTGCCTTCGTGCCCAACCGGGCGGCCCGCCGGGGCACCCCCCACGGACTCGGGGGACTCGTTGTCGTCGTTCATGGTGACTCCTTGCGTCAATGTGATATCAGATAAATATCACATTGCGGGCGTTGGTGCACGTGGTCGCGAGGCAGCAGCCGTGGGGCGTGCGCGAACCCGGGCCCTCGGTGGGGATAAGGCGGGCCCTCGGTGGGGATAAGGCGGGCCCTCGG
>CAZZGU010000011.1:16194-21892 GCA_964653755.1 uncultured Nigerium sp.
CGGGCCCTCGGTGGGGATAAGGCGGGCCCTCGGTGGGGATAAGGCGGGCCCTCGGCGCGGATAAGGCGGGCCCTCGGCGGAATGACGCGCTCAGCCGCGGGTGATGCGGCGCCGGGTGACGAACTGCGACTTCGCGTACGTGCCGATCTCGTGCGTGGAGAGCGCGTCGAGGGCGCCGCCGACCCCGCCACCCAGCAGCGGGATGCGTCGGGCCAGCATCACGGCGGCGTGGCGTCCGCCGATGCGCCCGGCGAGTTCTGCGAAGACCTTCTCGGCGACCTGACGGTCCAACGAGGCGTCGAACACCGGGGCGGTCGCGATGGCCAGGGGGGTCGTGGGCAGTTCCCCGGACTCCACCAGGCGCGTCACGCCGTCGCGGCCCATCAGGCACAGGATCAGCGCCGTCCTCACCCGGGGGTCGTCGATGTCGTAACCGCGCAGGTGCGCGATCGCCGCGACGAGCCTGATCTGGACAATCGCGATCCCGGCGATGTTGGCGGGCAGCGCGACCACGAGCGTGGTCAGGCCGCCCAGATTGGTCACGAACCCCTGGGCGCTCGCGAGGGAGACGTGCGTGCCCACCATCGCGTCGATGGCCCCGTCGACGTCCCCGCGCTTGCCCAGGTTGCGGGCGGCCACCGCTTTGGCCCCGGGTAGCCGTCCCATGCCGTTGATCGCGTTCTCGAGGAGCTGGCGCAGCACGTTGCCCCCCAGTTCGGGGGCCCGCGTGCTGAGGGTCCTGCCCGTCTCCTGCTCCGGATTCGTCATACCCCAAGGGTAAGCACCCCACCCCAGCGTGGGACGCGCCGGTGTCGGCGGCCCGTGCCAGACTGCCCCCATGAAGCTGTCGGGCGTGTTCGGTCCCGCGGCCAGTTGGCCGGACCAGGACCTCATCGCGCTCTCGGTCGAGTTCGACGCCGACCTGGTCCTCGAGGGCTACCGGGCCGGCGTGTTCCCCATGCCCCTGCACGACACCGGCTTCGCGCCCGCGATGGGCTGGTGGTCGCCGATGCACCGCGGGATCGTCCCGCTGGACGAGTTGCGCGTCACCCGGTCCCTTCGCCGCTCGTTGGCGCGCTACACCGTCACCTTCGACGCCGCCTTCGACGAGGTCATCGCCCGCTGTGCGGACCCGCGCCGTCCCTCCGGCTGGATCGACGCCGACGTCGTCGACGTCTACACCGAGTTGCACCAGCGCGGTTTCGCCCACTCCGCGGAGGCCTGGACGCCGGCGGGCGACCTTGCGGGGGGCCTGTACGGGGTGTCGCTCGCGGGCCTGTTCGCCGGGGAGTCGATGTTCCACGACCCCGCGATCGGACGCGACGCGTCCAAGGTCGCCCTGGTGCGGCTGATCCAGGTGCTCGACGACGGGCTCGAGGGCAGACTGCTGGACGTGCAATGGGTGACGAACCACCTCGCCTCCCTGGGTGCGGTTGAGGTGGACCGACCCGACTACCTGCGGTTGCTGGAGGACGCGCTCGACCTGCCGGCCCCGCGCTTCGACGTCCGCTTCGAGGGGAGTGTCCACCATGCCGGAGATGCCTGAGGTCGAGGGGCTGCGCCACTTCCTCGCCGGACGCCTCGTCGGCGCGACCCTGATCCGGATCGAGCTCGCCGCGTTCAGTGCCCTCAAGACCTTCGCCCTGCCCCTGACCAGCTTGCAGGGGCGCGAGGTCACTGCGGTCGAGCGGCATGGCAAGTTCCTGGCGCTGGGATTCGACGACTCGTGGCTCGTGTTCCACCTTGCCCGGGCGGGGTGGCTGACCTGGCGTGACCCTGCCCCTACTGCCCCGGCCAGGCCCGGCAAGGGACCGCTCGCGCTGCGCGCGGTGTTCGAGCCGGGTGATCCCGCGTCCGCCGAGCCGTCGGCGGTCGCGTTCGACCTCACCGAGGCCGGCACCCAGAAGCACCTCGCGGTGTACGTCGTGGCGAACCTCGCGGCGGTCCCCGGCATCGCCGCGCTGGGGCCGGACCCGCTCGCCGAGGGCTTCACCGAGGCCGACTTCGCGGCGGTCCTCGCGGGCGCGGGGCGGGCGCAGATCAAGGGCGTCCTGCGGGACCAGCGCGCCTTCGCCGGCATCGGCAACGCCTGGTCGGACGAGATCCTGTTCGCAGCCCGCCTCAGCCCGTACGCCCTCTGCTCCTCGCTCTCCCCCGACCAGATCGGACGGCTCTACGCTGCGACACGGTCCGGGCTCGGGGCCGCGGTCGAGCGGGCGCGTGGCCTCATCCCGTCCGAACTCAAGGACGACAAGCGGCGGAATCTGCGGGTGCACGGACGCCGCGGCGAACCCTGCCCCGTGTGCGGTACGCCGATCGGCGAGGTCTCGTTCGCGGACTCGGCGTTGCACTACTGCCCGACCTGCCAGACGGGGGGCAGGGTGCTGGCGGACCGGCGGATGTCCCGCCTCCTGAAGTGACGTCCACGGCACGACGCCCCGACCGCTAGCCTTGGAGCCGCCGACCGTCGCAAGGAGCCTGCCCGTGAAGACCCCCGCCGCCGTCGCGCGGTTCCGTCGGTGGCTCGACGGCGAGTGGAGTTCGAACGGGCGGCTGGGCTTCCGGCTCATCGTCGCCTCCTGCCTGACCACGATCGTGGTGGCGTTCCTCGGTCCCTCCACCGTGACGCTCAACGTCGGCCCCGCGAACAGCCTGCTGCCGCCGTGGTTCATCCCTGCCGACGTCGGCGCGCGGATCGGGCTGCCGTTGTCGGAGTGGATCCTCGTCCCGACCTTGTGGGCCGGCATCGTGGTGGGTGCGGTGGGTTTGTGGGTGGCCCGGCGCGGCATCGCGGCGGGCTGGCGTCCGCGGATCCACCGCATGTTCTACCTCGGGGTGGTGCTCAACCTCGCCACGGCGTTCGTCCCGCCGCTGACGAGCGGCGACGTCCTCATGTACGCCGCCTACGGACGCCTCCAGCGCCAGGGCTACGACCCCTACGACATCACGCCCGCGGAGGTGTTCCGGCAGGCGTACGACCCGGTTCTGGTGTGGACGGAGCGCCCGTGGCAGGACACGCCGAGTGTGTACGGCCCGATCGCCTCGGCGTCGCAGTGGCTGGCGAACGTGCTCGGCGGCGACTCGATGCACAACGTCGTGTTCTGGCTGCAGATGATGGCGGTGATCCCGTTCATCGTGATCTGCGCGATCATGATCAAGCTCGCGCACGGCAACGCCGAACTGCAGACCCGGTCGGTGCTGTTCACGATCCTCAATCCGCTGCTGATCTGGGCGGTCGTCGCCGGAGCCCACAACGAGGCGCTCACCCTGGTGTTCGCAATCGTCGCGCTGTGGTTCGTGCGACGCAGCCCGTTCGTCACCGGCATCTTCATCGGGCTTGCGGGGACCGTGAAGGTGTCCCTGGTCTTCTACGGCTTCGCGCTTCTCTGGGGCTACCGCCATCAGCCGCTCAAGCTGATCCAGTTGGGCCTCGGCACGTTGATCCCGCTCGTGATCGGGTACGGGTTCGTCGCGCCGCAGGCGTTGTTCGCGGCCTCCCGCAACACCGGCTACGTGTCGGGTGGGTCGTGGGCGCCTCCGCTGGACGCCGTGCTGGGCTTCGTCCTGCCCGGCGGCCTGGGCCGACAGCTGATCGGGATCATGGGCTGGCTGGGCATGATCGTCGTCGCCTGGATGCTCTCGCGGGTGCTGCCGTGGGCGCCCATCCCCGGCTCGACGCTCCCCGCGCAGCGCGACCCGCTCACGATCACGGTCCGCACCGCGCTCGTGCTGTGCACCGCGTGGCTGGTGACGTCGCCGTACACGCTGTCCTGGTACGACCTCATCGCGTGGGTGCCTCTCGCGCTCATGGCGCCGAACAAGCTCGACGGGCCCCTCACCGTCCGCGGCGCCGCGCTGTCGATGGGGTACGTGACGAGCCGGAGCGTGTCGTTCTCCGAGCCGTTGACGTGGATCTCGAACGGGATCCTCTACGGCGTCTCGACCATCGTGCAGGTCGGGGTACTGGTCGTGATCGTCCGCTGGTTCCTCCGCGAGAGTGGCCAGTGGCCGGATCGCGCGTTCGTCCGCCAGGGCTGGCGCGAGCTGGGCGTCGGCGTCCGCCCCTAGACTCCGGTTGTGCTCGGATACCTCGGTCCCCTCGGGACCTTCACCCACCAGGCCCTCCTGACGTTCAGTGAGGACGCCGCCGTCCCGTTCGCCACGGTTCCCCACGCGCTGGACGCCGTGCGCGGCGGCGAGGTCGAGGCGGCCCTGGTCCCCATCGAGAACTCGGTGGAGGGCGGCGTGTCGGCGACGCTGGACAACCTCGCCTCGGGGGAGCGGCTTGTCATCCTCCGCGAGGTGCTCCTGCCGGTGCACTTCGTGCTCGCCGTGCGACCGGGCACGCGGCTGAAGGACGTCCGCCGGATCATCACCCACCCGCACGCCTTCGCGCAGACCCGGGACTGGGTCGCGAAGCACACCCCGGACGCCCACGTCACCGAGGGAGGGTCCACGGCGGCGGGCGCGGAGGAGGTCGCCGACCCGACGAGCCGTCACGACGCGGCCATCTGCGCGCGGGTGGCCGCCGACCTGAACCACCTCGACATCGTCGCGGAGAACATCGCCGACAACCGGCACGCCGTCACCCGGTTCGTCCTCGTCGCGAGGCCGTCCGAGCTGCCGCCCGTCACCGGCGCGGACAAGACGACGCTCGTCGCCTACATGCACACCGACCGTTCGGGCGCCCTGCTGGAGATCCTGGAGCAGTTCGCGATGCGGGGCGTGAACCTGAGCCGCATCGAGAGCCGTCCCATCAAGAAGACGCTGGGGGAGTACTGCTTCTCGATCGACGCCGAGGGCCACGCCCTTGAGCCGCGCATGGCCGAGACCCTCATGGGCCTGCACCGGATCTGCCGCAAGGTGACCTTCCTTGGCTCCTACCCGCGCGCGGACCGGGTGCCGCCGAAGATCGCCCGCGGCTTCTCGGCCGAGGAGTTCGCCGACGCGAGCGCGTGGTTCGAGGGCCTCGTCAACTCCGGGTAGGGCTCACCCGGGCACGATCACGGTGACGAGGCCGGGCCGGATGGACGCCTCCAGGCGCCTGCAGATTCCTGCGTTGTCTCCGTCGATCTGGTAGGCGACCGGTTCAGCCGTCTCGAAGACCACATGCCGGGCCTGCGCCCGCTCCAGCCCGGGGGCATCCTGGGACCGGGTCAGCAGGCGGCTCGTCAGCACCGCCCAGTCGGCCGCGCTGCGGGGGGAGGCCACCAGGACGTCGAGGAGCCCGTCGTCGGGGCGGGCGTCCGGGGCGAGGGCGATGTTGCCCTGCAGCAGTCCGACGTTGGCGACGAGCACCATGGCCGGTTGCCGACGCACCGGCTCGGCGTGGTCGAGCGTGACCGTGGCCGAGAAGGGGGGCCGGCCGACCGCCTGGAGTGCCGCCATGACGTAGGCGGTGGACCCCACCGCCCGCTTGAGGTCGCTGCGGGTCTCGCCCATGATGATCGCGTCGAATCCCATGCCGGCCATCACCACCGACAGTCGTTCGCGCCCACCGTCCGCGCGCACTGTCACGAGGTCGAGGGGACGGGGCCGACCCTCGAACGCCACGTCGAGCGCGTCGGAGAGGTCGAGCGGGTCGAGGCCATGGGCCACCTCCCAGCCGTCGGGGAGTCCGTCGCCGTCGGTGTCGGGGTCGTTGGGATCGGTCCCGGCGGTCTGCGCGTCGAGGTTGCAGAGGCCGTCGCCGTCGGGA
>CAZZGU010000012.1:0-21657 GCA_964653755.1 uncultured Nigerium sp.
ACCAGGCCAGCGGATCGAGGCTCAGAGATGCACGTGCCGACCTGCTATCGCCACCCACGGCAGCGACAACCAGTTGGGGGCCCGGAAGTCGAGCGAGTTGTACTCACCCTCGTAATAGGTCAGGGTGTGCAGCGTGAGCGTCACATCGACGTGCACCGACCGGCCACCCTGCTCGACCCCCTTGAGCAGGACGCCGGGGGCGTCGTACACAAAGGCGTTGATCGCCGGGAACGAGATCGGCTCCTGGGTGGGTAGCCAGCCCTCCTCGGCCGTCCCCCCGCAGTAGCTGCGGTCGCGGAGCCGGACGTACTCGAGGTCGGGGTCGGAAGGATCGGCGAGGTCGTAGTCGCCCCAGGAGTTCCCGTCCTGGGTGATGCGGATGTCGTAGCGCATCGTGTGTCCCAGACAGCCGCGCGCGTTCAGGATCGGCAGATGGTCGCTGCAGCTCGGCCAGCCCGGGAAGTAGGTCTCCACGCCGTGACCCAGGAGGGGAGCCCAGATCCGCTCGCCCAGGAACCAGTCCGCGGGAGGAGGATCCGACACGAAGTGCAGCACCAGCGAGAGCGAACCCTCCGTCTCGACGTGCTGGTCATCCCGGTTGTCGACGAGGAGGTAAGGATGCAGGACGTTGTCCAGATTCGCTGTCCCGGCAAGGTCGTACGTGCACGCGTACGTGGCGTAGGCGCGGTCGCGGATGTCGCCGGACCCGCCACTCATCCCCGGCACCGGGACGTCCGCGATGACGTCGACGCTCTCGGGGACCGTCATGAACAGCATGGGGTTGCCGGTGAACCGGGCGTAGACGTCCCGGGACGCCTTCAGGTACTCGGTGAGCCAGTCGCGGAGTTCGACGCTTGCCCGCGCGAAGTCGTCCGCGAACCGCTCCTGGGGCGGCCGTCCCCTCCGGATGATCGGCTGCGTGGCCGCCAGCGTCCGGCGCCTCGCCTCCTTTCCGATCTCGGTGAGGTCGATGCCTGCTTGCTCGCAGGCCTCGTGGAGCACCGCGGCATAGGCCCGTCCCTGCTCCGTCCGAAGCGACTCCAGGATCGCCCCGGACTCCTTGCGCAGCGACGCTCTGGCTTTCCTGGTGTCTCGTCCTGGCTGAGGCATCTGCCCCGCCCCCTTTCCCACAACGGCCGATCTCATCGTCCCACCGGCACCAGGCGCTGCCCATCACTTCGTCGGGGCTTATGATCGCGGAGGGGGCCACGCGGGGAGGCGTCATGAGGACCGGGCAGGCACGACAGCGCCGGGAGCGGGAACGCCCGATCCGGGCACGCTCACTCGTGGCGATCACGGGCTGCGACAGTGGGATCGGCAAGGCCTTGGCCGAGGCGCTCGCTGACCAGGGCCGCCCGGTCGCGGTCTCCTACCTCGGCGAGAACCCGTTCGTCGACGACCCCCGCATCCGGGCCCACCGCATGGACCTTCGCCGGGCGGCGGACGCCGACGCGTGGGTCGCGTGGGTGCGTGGCCTGTGCGTCGACGGGGTGGAGCTCGACACCGTGATCAGCAACGCGGGGATCGCGCTGGGTGGCCCCATCGAGAATCTGCCCCTGGACGTGTTCCGCGAATGCTTCGAGGTGGACTTCTTCGGCACCGTCCGAATCGTCCAGGCGTTCATCCCCGACGTGATTCGGAACTGCGGCACCATCGCGGTGGTCGGGTCGCTCGCCGGCCGTGTCGCGGTGCCCTTCCTGTCGCCCTACGCCGCGACCAAGTTCGCGCTGGAGGGCTTCTGCGACTCCCTGCGACGGGAGATGAATCCATTCGGGGTGAGGACGGTGCTCTTCGAGCCCGGCGCCGTGGCGACCCCGATCTGGAACAAGGCCAAGAAGCAGGACATCTCGTTCGTTGCTCCTGCGTACCTCGACAGCCTCGCGGCGTTTCGGGACACCTTCATTGAGGGGGGCAACCAGGGCATGACGTCCGAGGACGCCGCCGGTGCCATGGTGGACATCCTGGACCGCGACCGGCTGCGTGCGCGGTACATCATCGCCGACGACAAGTTGGTCTCGACGCTGCTGCCCCACGTTCCAGCAGCGATCATCGACCGGGCCGTCGCCCGCCTCTACAGGATGGACTACGGGCGCCGAGCAGACCGGTCGTGAACTGGCGTGCCTCAGTGGGGTCCATCGCTTGAGTGGGTTGGTCGAGCGGACGCCGAGGGCCCGGTCCGTCGCAGGACGGGCCGGGCCCTCGGTCGCTGTGTCGCCGGACCGTCAGAGCGAGTTGAGGAAACCCTGGAGCTTCTCGGTCGTCTCCGGGCCCCAGACGCCATCGGTCCTTGCGCCGACCAGGGCCTGCAGCGCCCGGATCGTCTTCGGGCCGACGCTGCCGTCGACGTCGACACCGAGTTTGGCCTGCAGGGCGCGCTTGGACTCCGGGCCCCAGACACCGTCGACGGTGGCGCCGATCCAGCGCTGCGTCGCGGCGATCGTGAGCGGGCCGAACTTGCCGTCCACGACCAGGGCCTGGACGGCCTCGGCTGCGGGCTCCGCCGTGACCGGCTCAGCGACCGGCTCGGCAACGGGCGCCTCGGCAACGGGTTCGGCAGCGGGCTCCTCGGCGACCGGCTCGAAAACGACGGGTTCGGCTGCGACCGGTTCGGCGGCCGGAGCCTGCTGCGCCAGCGGCTCCGTCACGGCGGGCGCTGCCTCTCCGGCGAGTTCGGCGGCCTTGGCGCGGGCCTCGTCGGCGTTCTTCTGGGCGGCGTCAATCCTCGCCTGCAGGTCGGCGCGGGTCTTGTCGGCAGTCGCCTGGGCCTGGTCGGCGGCCTTGCGTGCCGCCTCCGCCCGCTCGGCGTCGTCGGTGGTGAAGGCGTCCTTCAGGCCTTCCAACACGCTCTTCTTGCCCTCGGACTGGGGGCCGGCCTTCGCCGTGAGTTCGGCCGCCTTGGCGCGTGCCTCGTCAGCGGCCTTCTGAGCGGCGTCGATTTTCGCCTGCAGGTCGGTGCGGGTCTTGTCGGCGTTGGCCTGCGCCTGTTCGGCGAAGGTGCGGGCGGCCTCGGCGCGCTCGGCGTCGTCGGTGGTGAAGGCGTCCTTGATGCCGTCGAAGATTCCCATGTTCTTCCTCCCGTGACACCGGCCGGGCGGACGTTCCACCCGGGACGCCGGCGTCCCCGTCGACAGTCTACGGTGGGCGCGAACTCAGCGGGGCGAGCCGGTCGCGGGGAACAGGCGGGGCAGGATGTCGGTCAGGGACACCACCCCCAACTCCCGACCGTTCCCGGTGACCAGGGCCAGGTGGGTGCTCGTGTCCCGCATCGCCCGCAGGGCCTGGTGCAGCGGCAGGGATGCGGCCACCTCCAGCGGGGGCCTGGCGAGCGGTGCGGCCGGCTGGGCGGGGTCCGTCAGGGCGAGCGTGTCGCGCACGTGGACGACCCCGGTCGTGCGTTCTCCGTCGCGCAGGAGGATGCGTCGGTGGCCGGCACGGAGAGCCGCCGCCTGCACGTCGGCGATGGTCGCGTCGGACGCCACCGCCGCCACCTCCGCACGGGACAACACGTCGGCCACCGTCAGTGTCCTCAGGTCGAGGGCACCGGCGATCGAGGACCGGTACCCCACGTCGAGTGCCCCCACATTCGCGGAGTGCTCCACCAGATGGCGCAGGCTCTCGGGATCCTGCCCGGGAGCGACCTCCCCCAGAGGCTCGGCGCCTGCCCGCCGCACCAGCCAGTTCGCGGCCGCGTTGAGGGCGCGCAGCAGCGGCCGGGTCAGCACCATGAAGCCACGCATCGGGAGCGACAGCAGGATGGCCGACCGTTCTGGGTTGGCGATGGCCCAGGACTTGGGCGCCATCTCCCCGACCACCAGGTGCAGGAACGTGACGACGAGCAGCGCGAGGAGGAAGGCGGCCACGTCGGCGGCGGTGTGCGGCAGCCCCGTCGCGGCGAGCAGGGGGGTGAGCGCGTGGTGGACGGCGGGCTTGGTGATCGCCCCCAACGCGAGGGTGCACACCGTGATGCCCAACTGCGAGCCCGCGAGGAGGACGGTCAGCTCGGCCGAGTTCTGCAGCGCAGCGCGCGCAGCCCGGGAGGTGGTGGCGGCGTCCTCGAGGCGGTGCCGTTTGGCTGCCATGAGCGCGAACTCGACGGCGACGAAGAAGGCGCTCGCCGAGATGATGACGACGGTCCAGACCGTGACCCACACGCCGCTCATCGGGCCCCCTCCTGTCGTTCGGCCTCGTCAGGCTCGGGCAGCGTCAACCGGAGCCGGGACGGGACGTGGTTGTCGATGTCGAGGATCTCGGCGCGGACGTAGCGCGTGCGGGGCTGCGCGTTGCGCACCAGGTCGGCCGGATCGGTGGGCAGCGCAATGTCGACGACCTCTCCCTCCTCGGGCAGGGCGCCCCGCGTGTCGATGACCAGTCCGGCGATCGTCTCGTAGTCGCCGCGCGGCAGGTCGACCTGGAGGGCGCGCTCCACCTCGTCGACGTGCACCTGCCCGTCCATGACCCAGATCCCGTCGTCGGGGACGGGGAGGTAGTCCGGCTCGTCGGGATCGTGCTCGTCGGTGATCTCGCCGATGATCTCCTCGGCCAGGTCCTCCAGGGTGAGGACGCCAGCGAAGCCGCCGTACTCGTCGACCACGCAGGCCAGTTGCTCGTCGGCCTCGTTCATCCGGCGCAGCGCGTCCGGCAGCGACATGGAGTCGGCCAGCACGAGGGCGGGCCGCGCCAGGTCCCGGGCCAGCAGGGTGCTGTCGGGTCCTGCCCCGAGCACGTCGTCGAGGTGGATGACGCCGACGATGTCCTCGTCGGCGTCGAGGACGGGGTAGCGCGTGTGTCCGGTGGCCATGAGCGTCCGGACCCGCGTCACAGGGGTGTCCCCGGACGCGTGCGATCATCGCGTGCTCGACGTCGCGGGCCGGGAAGTCGAGGATGCGGTCCAGCACCAGGGAGAGTTCGGGGGAGAGGTCGCCGCTCTCCCGGGACGCCTCCACCACGCGCTCCAGATCCCGGACGGTCGCCGCGTGCTCCACGTCGTGCACCGGCTCAATGCGCAGCAGGCGGAGCAGGCCCTCCGCGGCCTTGTCGAAGACCCAGATCAGGGGGCCCAGGACCATCAGGTAGATCTTCGTGGACCGGGACAGTGCCCCGGACACCTGATCGGGCCGGGCGATCGCGTAGTTCTTGGGGAACAACTCACCGAACAGCATCTGGACCAGCGTGGAGAAAGTGAGCGCCACGGCGGCCCCGATCCCGAGGGAAAGCGCGGTGGGCGCGCCGCCAGTCACGAGGCTGCCGAGGGCCCGCCCGATGAGCGGTTCGGCGACGTAGCCGACCAGGAGCCCGGTCACCGTGATGCCGAGCTGGGCGCCCGACAGCATGAAGGAGGTCCGTCGGGTGATGTCGAGCGTGCGGCGGGCGCCGGCGTCCCCTTGTGCCGCGCGGCTCTGCAGGCGCGCACGATCAACGGCGAGGTAGGCGAACTCCTGGGCGACGAAGTACCCCGTGAGCGCGGTGATCGCGAGGACCACGACCACACCCACCAGCAGCGACACGACGGGCGTCATGGGCGCACCTCCTGCGGACGATGATGCCCTTTCAGCGGCTCCTTCGGCGGTCGGCGCTCCGAGCGGGGGCGCCGGGCCGCGCCGGGGCGGGTCGACGGGCCGCGGTCCATGACTTCCTCCCTTGTCGTCTGCGCCCACCCTAGCGAGAGGCGTCCGCAGTACGCTGACGCCCACGGCTCCTCCCGACGAAAGGTCACGCGATGGACACGGCTCTCCCCGGCACCCCCCGGGTCGGACTGGTCGGCTACTCGGCAGCCCGGACGTTCCACGTCCCCTTCCTCCGCGCGGCCGGCGGGGTCATCGCCGGGGTCGTCACCCGCGATGCCGAGCGCGCGGCGTCCGCCCGGGCCGACCACCCGGACACCACGGTCGTCCCCGACCTCGCGTCGTTGCTGGCGCTCGACGTGGACGTGGTCGTGGTCGCCACCCCGTCGGCGCTGCACCGCGAGCACGCGCTGCAGGCAATCGCCGCGGGGGTGCCCTGCGTGGTGGACAAGCCCCTGGCCCTCAACGAGGCGCAGGCCCGCGAGGTCGCCGAGGCGTCCGAGGCCGCGGGGGTCCCGGTCACTGTCTTCCACAACCGCCGTTACGACCCCTCGTTCACGACGACCCGCCGGCTGATGGACGAGGGCGCCCTCGGCGACGTGTGGCGCTTCGAGTTCCGGTGGGAGCGCTGGCGTCCGGTGCCCAAGAAGCGCTGGCGTGAGCAGGCGTCGGCCCGCGAGGGCGGTGGCCTCCTGCTCGACCTGGGGCCCCACCTGGTCGACACCGCCCTGCAGCTGCTCGGGCCCGCGCGGAGCGTCTACGCCGAGGCGTTCTCCCGGCTCACTCCTGCCCCGGATGATGTGTTCGTGTCGCTCCAGCACACCTCGGGCGCGGTGTCGCACCTGGCGGCCGGTTCGACGGTCGGGTCACCAGGGCCCCGCTGGCGGGTCTGGGGCAGTGGCGGCTCCTACGTGCTCGACGAGATCGAGGGCGAAGCGAGCATCTATCCCGACCTGGCCAACGTGGACGGGCACGCCGGTTGGCTGTTCCGCGGCGAGGAGCGCACCCCGGTGCCGGGCACCTTCACCGACACCACCGCCTTCTATCGCCAGGTGTTCGCGGCTCTGCGCGCCCAGGACCCCCAGCGGGCCATGCCGGTCGACCCTTGGGAGGCGGTCGCGACCGCGCAGGTGCTGGACGCCGCCCTGGTCAGCGCGGAATCCGGTCAGGTCGTCGCCCTGGGCTGAGAGGCGCGCTGTCGACCGCCAGGGCGAGGACTGCATCGATGGTGTCGGCCTGGTCCGCGTTCTTGTCGTCGCGGTAGCGCACGACCCGCGCGAACCGGAGCGCCAGCCCGCCCGGGTACCGTGACGAGCGCTGCACGCCGTCGAAGGCGATCTCCACGACCTGGTCGGGCCGGACGTGGACGACGTGGCCCTCCCGGTGGGTCTCCAGGGCGAGGAACCGCCGCGTCTGCCAGGCGAGCATCGCGTCCGTCATCCCCTTGAAGGTCTTGCCGAGCATGATGAAACCGCCGGCGGGGTCGCGCGCGCCGAGGTGGATGTTCGACAGGGTGCCCGCGCGCCGGCCCGAGCCCCACTCCACGGCGAGGACGACGAGGTCCAGCGTGCGCACCGGCTTCACCTTGACCCACGCGCTGCCACGGCGTCCGGCCTCGTAGGGAGAGTCGAGGCTCTTGACGACCACCCCCTCGTGGCCGGCCGCCAGGACGCGCTGGGCGAAGGCGTCCGCGTCGCCGGGCTCGTCGGTGACGAGCCGGTCCACGAGCAGGCCCCCCGGGAGCAAGCCCTCGAGCCGGGTGAGCCGCTCGCGGTAGGGGCGGTCGATGAGGGTGTCCCCCGCGAGGTGGAGGGCGTCGAAGAACACCGGTGACAGCCGTTCCCCGGCGCGGGACGCCGCGCGCGAGGAGGTCTCCTGGAACGGCCGGGGACGCCCGTCGGCCCCCCACAGCAACGCCTCCCCGTCCAGGACCGCGCTGCGCACCGGCAACGCGCGGACCACCTCGACCACCTCCGGCACCCGCGCCGTGATGTCGTCCAGTGAGCGCGTGAAGACCGCGACGTCGTCCGCCTCCCGGTGCACCTGGATCCGGATCCCGTCCAGCTTGGCCTCCACGGCGACCGGCCCCTCCTCGCCGAGGCGGCTGAACGCCGCCACCACGTCGGGCTGCGAGGACGCCAGCATCGGGCGCACCGGAGTCCCGACCGCCAAGGAGAAGGCGCTCAAGGCGTCCGGTCCGCCCGTCAAGGCGGCGAGCGCCACCGCGGGGGTTCCCCCCGCGAGCATCGCCGCGCGCCGCACCGCGGCCGGCGACGCCCCCGAGGCGAGCGCGATGGCGTCGAGAATCACGCCGTCAAGCGCGCCCTGACGAACCTCGCCAGTGAGCAGCGACGCCAGGTAGCGCTGCTCGGACGCCGTGGCGCGGGCCATCAGAGCCGCCAGGGCGGACGCGCGAGCCGCCTGCGTTCCCGGTCCGGCGAGCGATGCGAGGGATTCCAGCGCTGCGTCAACCTCGAGGACGCGCAGCGTCGGCGTCGCGGCGGGGGAGGGGAGCGCGGCGACCGAGCGCCAGCCGATCCCCGTGCGACGCTGACGCAGCTCACCGGACAACCACGCCGTGACGACGGGAACCTCGGCGGGTTCGCAGCGGCGTAGCGCGTCCGCCACCAAGGCGGCCTTGGTCGTGCGGGAGCGGGTGGCGGCGAGGGCCCGGGACGCCTCCGCGCAGTCGTGCAGGAGCATGCTCCCATTGTGGGGGCAGGGGTCCCTCAGTCGACGATGACCTTCTTCTCGCCCTGCGCGATGCTCTCCAGCAGGCCACTGCGCGACAGCGAGTAGGGGCCGCACTCGCAGCCCGCAGGCAGCCCGTCGTCGACGGACGGCCCGTCCCCGGCGTCGAGAAGGTCGTACCAGTCCGTGCCGAGCCGGGTGCCGTGGTGACCGCTGTCGTAGAGGTCGCGGTCGCCGTGGGACTTGGAGTGCAGGACCGTGTGGTAAACCATGCCCCGGTCGGTCCGGTACACCGCGGCGAGGTGGTGGCTCCTGCCGCACGCAACCTGGAGGAGGGCGTGCTGGCTGGGGCTGGGGCCGAGATCGGTGTAGGCCCGGCGAGCGATCGGCTCGCGTTGGTCGCGACTCATCATGCGGCCGACACTAGCGCGGATGGGCGTGCCCGGCGGGCCCTCGTTACCATCGCTGCATGGCCGTCCACGTGTCCGCAGCGGACTTCGAGCGCTATGTCGACGACGCCCTCGATTCGATCCCCGACGAGTTGTTCGACCTGCTCGACAACTGCGTGGTGATCATCGAGGAGGAGGCCCCCACCGACGATCCGGATCTCCTCGGGCTCTACGACGGCGTCCCGCTCACCGAGCGTGACTCCTCGTACGCGGGCGTCCTGCCCGACCGGATCTTCATCTACCGCAACCCGACCCTGCGCCACTGCGACAGCGTTGCCGAGGTGGTGTCGGAGGTGCGCATCACGGTCGTCCACGAGATCGCCCACTACTTCGGCATCGACGACGACCGCCTCCATCAGCTGGGCTACGCCTGATCCCGGTTGGCCCGGAGCAGGTCGACCAGGGCGTGGCCGACGCCGTCGGCGGTGTTCGGTCCGATGACCGCGAATCGCCTCTTCAGGTCGGGGTGACCGTTGGCCATCACGAGGCCGCGTCCCGCCCAGGCCAGCATCTGGGCGTCGTTCGGCATGTCCCCGATGGCGACCACCTCGGAGGCGTCGATCCCGAGCTCAGCGCACAGCGCGGCCAGCGCTGTCGCCTTGGTCACCCCGGGCGCGCTGAGCTCAAGCATGCCGAACCGGTCGTGGGTCAGCGAGTGGGTGACGGCCACGCGGCCCCCCGCCACCTCGGACGCCCTGCGCGCCAGCTCCTCCGACCGGATGTCGTCGTGGTAGACGATCATCTTGACCGCGGGCGTGATCCGGTCGACCAGGATCTCCCACGGGGCGACCAGGGTCTCGGGGGAGCCCACGAAGAGGGAGCGCGACGTGGGTTCGCAGCCGAACACGTCACCGCGTTCGAGGGCGAGCGACACGCCGGGGATCGCCCGGCGCAGGTCGTCCCCGACCGCAGCGACCGTGTCGGGGGCGAGCGGGGACGAGCGCAGCAGGCGGCGTCCGGCCAGGTCGTACAGGCCCGCGCCGTTGCTGACGATCACCAGCGGGTGAGCCTCGGCCACGGCGTCCAGGACGCCGAGCCAGCGCAGCGGACGGCCGGTGGCGACGACGAAGAGGACTCCCGCCTCGGCGGCGGCCGCAATGGCCGCGCGGTTGACCCGCGAGATCGTCTGGTCCGGCCCCAGCAGGGTGCCGTCCAGGTCGGAGGCGACGAGGCGGATCACAGCTTGCTGTTGGGGCTCGGGGAGCCGCCGGCGGACGCCTCCGACGGGGAGGGCCCGGGCGACCCGCTCTGCGGGGACGGCGACGCGGAGTCGGGGGACGGCGACGCGGAGTCGGGGGACGGCGACGCGGAGTCGGGCGAGGAAGCCGACGTGGGCACCGGAGGCGGCGGCTCCTGGGGCGGCGCCCCCTGGAACAGCAGGATGGCGAGGAGAACCGCCAGCGCCATCATCAGCATCATGAGGAGCCACGAGATGAGGATCGACCCCCAGCCCGCCCGGTCGTAGCGCCCCGGCCACGGCAGCGGCCACCAGCGGGTCACTCCCGCCCCGGCGCGGTCGATCCAGTGCAAGCGGTAGTCCGGGCCGGAGGGACGACCCTTGAGCGGCAACCAGGACAGGTCGACCTCGGCGAGGATCCGGTCGGCCTCGGCCACGGCCCGCACGGTGCCGTCGTGGGCGAGCGCGACCCAGGGGGCGTGGGGTTCGCGCTCCGGGTCGTCGATCCCGGTGCGGAACCGGTGTCCCAACCGGCCCTCGTCCTGGCCCTGTCCGCCGCGGGCGACCACGGTGTCGATGTGCATCGTGTTCACCGTGCCGGCGAACCGGTCGCGGGCGGCGGCGTCCCCGGCGGCCCCGTCGGACAACAGCACCAGCATCACGGGCGTGTCGTCGACGTCGTGGGCCGTGAACGCCACTCCGGACGGCGACGCGGTCAGCCTCGCATCGAGCCAGAAGCCGCCCACGCGCGCAGGGTCGTCCGGGAGGAGCGGCGACAGCAGCGCGGGCTGCGGGACGTCGTCCGGCCGGTGAGCGGGGGGCTGGTCCGCGGGAGGCTGGGGCGTGGTCATCGGCTCCATCTCACCACAATGGGCAAGCGGTCTCCGCGCCCGGACGCCGCGTGCCCCGGAGCCGTCGCGGCGAGCAGGTAAGGTTTGGGACGTTCGACCGGACGATCCAGGAGCCACGCGTGACGACCCTCAGCCAGGCCTCAGGGCCCACTGCGCAGACGCAGGACGCCGCGAAGATCCTCGGTGAGGCCATCGCGGAGGTTCAGCGGGTCATCGTGGGCCAGGAACACATGGTGGAGCAGCTCATGGTCGGCCTCCTCGCGAAGGGGCACGTGCTGCTCGAGGGCGTCCCGGGCACGGCCAAGACGCTCGCGGTCCGCACGTTCGCGACCGTCGTCGGCGGCGACTTCGCGCGGATCCAGTTCACGCCCGACCTCGTCCCCTCCGACATCGTCGGCACGCGCATCTACTCGGCGCGCGAGGAGCGCTTCGACATCTCGCTGGGGCCTGTGTTCGTCAACTTCGTCCTCGCCGACGAGGTCAACCGCGCCCCCGCCAAGGTGCAGTCGGCGATGCTCGAGCTGATGGCGGAGAAGCAGGTGTCCATCGGGGGCCGCACGTACCCCGTCCCCCAGCCGTTCATCGTGATCGCGACCCAGAACCCCATCGAGTCCGAGGGCGTCTACCCCTTGCCCGAGGCTCAGCGTGACCGGTTCCTGCTCAAGGTCGACGTGCCCTACCCGCGTGGCAACGAGGAGTTCGAGATCCTGCGCCGCATGAGCGTGAGCCCGCCGCAGGCGCGCAACCTGCTCAACCCGGCGCGGGTGCTCGAGCTGCAGGACCAGGCGTCCCATGTGTTCGTCCACAACCTCGTCGCCGAGTACATCGTGCGGCTGGTGCTGGCCACCCGCACCCCCGCCGACTTCGGCATGCCCGACCTCGCCCAGGTCATCCAGATCGGCGCCTCCTCGCGGGCCACGCTCGGCCTCACGGCCGCGGCGCGCGCACTGGCCCTGATCCACGGCCGCGACTACGTGCTCCCCACCGACGTCCAGGCTGTGGCGCGCGACGTCATGGGTCACCGGATGGTCCTCGGCTTCGACGCGCTGGCCGACAACATCTCGCCCGTCCAGGTTGTCGAGCGCATCGTCGCCATGGTGCCCGCGCCCACCCCGGTGTGGAACTCCCAGCAGCGCCAGCAGGCGCGCTCCGAGCACCGTTACACGCCGGACAACCACACCCGCTGACCGGGGGTCCCATGGCCGCGGCGAACCAGTTCGAACCCGACACCGACGAGACCGGGGCCGTCGCGTCGGTCCTGCGCGAGCCGACGGCGGCAACGATCCCGCTCAGCAAGCTCGCCCCCGAGCAGGCGCTGCGCAGACTCGAGCTCACCATCGTCCGCCGCATCGAGGGGTTCCTGCACGGCGACCACCGCGGCCTCCTCCCCGGCCCCGGCTCGGAGATCAACGACGCCCGCGTCTACGTGGCCGGACAGGACGACGTGCGCCGGATGGACTGGGCGGTGACCGCACGCACGCAGGTTCCGCACGTCCGTGACACGATGGCGGACCGCGAACTGGAGGTCTGGGCGCTGCTCGACGTCACCCCGTCGATGAACTGGGGCACCGAGGGCGTCACCAAGCGCGATCTCGGCATCGCGGGCGTCGCGACGATCGGCTTCCTCTCCCAGCGGATGGGCGACCGCTTCGGCGGCCTGATCATGCGCCCTGACGCGCTCGTGCGCATCCCCGCCCGGTCGGGCCGCCTGGCCCTGTACTCGCTGTTGCGGCGCATGCTGACCGAACCGATCGTGCCGGACCACAGCACCGGCCCGAACTCGTTGGCGCGCGGCATCGACCAGCTCAACCGGATGCAGCGCCGCCGCGGTCTGCGCGTGGTGGTCTCGGACTTCCTCACCCCCGGCGACACCGAGCTGGATCCCGACGTCGAGCCGGACTGGGAGCGCTCCCTCCGACGCATCGCCGTCCGCAACCAGGTGATCTGCATCGAGGTCGTCGACCGTCGGGAGATCGAGTTTCCCGACGTCGGCGACATCCTGATCCGCGACCCCGAGTCCGACTTCCAGCGCTACGTCAACACGTCGGACGCCGCCGCGCGGCAGCGCTTCAACGCGGCTGCTGCGGCGCAACGCGAGCGGATCAGGGTCGCGCTGCGCCGGGCCGGGGTGGGTCACATCCAGCTCCGCACGGATCGCGACTGGGTGCACGACATCGCCCGCTTCGTGCTCGCGTACCGTCGCGTCGCGGGCACGCTGCACCAGCCGCCGCAGGGGGTGACCCGCTGATGGTCGGGCCCGAGTTCCTGCAGCCGGAGCGGCTCTGGATGCTGCTGGTCGTCCCGCTGCTGGTGGCGCTGTACGTCTGGGCACTGCGCCGCAAGGGCCGGACGGGGATGCGCTTCACCAACACCGCGGTGCTGGGGCGGGTCGTGCCTCGGCAGTCGCAGTGGCGTCGGCACCTCGCGGTCGCGCTGTCCCTGCTGAGCCTGATCACCCTGGTGCTCGCCTGGGCCCGGCCGAACGGGGTCGACCGGGTGCCGCGGGAGCGCGCCACGGTCGTCCTCGTCATCGACGTCTCGCGGTCGATGGAGGCCACCGACGTCGATCCCAGCCGCCTGGAGGCCGCCAAGGCGCTCTCGCTGGAGTTCGTGCGCAGCCTTCCCGAGCAGTACAACCTCGCGGTCGTGAGCATGTCCGGAAACCCCGCCGTGCGCCTGCCGCCGACCACCGACCGCACCTACGCCGAGCGGGCCGTCAACGGCCTCACCGTGCAGGACTCGACAGCCGTCGGCGACGCCCTCTACGTGGCGCTCGACGCCATCAGGATGGCTCCCAAGGGTGACGACGGCTCGGTCGCTCCCGGCGCCGTCGTGATGCTGTCGGATGGCCAGAACACCCTCGGGCGCGCCCCCACCCAAGCAGCGGACGAGGCGCGCAAGGCGTCCGTGGCGGTGCACACCATCGCCTACGGCACCGACAACGGTTCGGTCGACCTGGACGGCAAGCGCGAGCGTGTGCCGCCCGACCGGGAGCTCATGCAGACGATCGCGACGATGACGGGCGGACGCTACTCGACCGCGGAGTCCGCCCGCGACCTCGCCGACGTGTACCGGACCCTGCGTTCCGAGGTCGGCTACGAAGAGGTCAAGAAGGAGACGACGGCGGTCTGGGCGGGCTACGGGCTCGCGTTCGCCGTGGTCGCCGCGCTGGCCGCCGTGTCCCTGGGAGCGAGGTGGCCCTGATGCCCTCCGTGTTGCTCGTGACCCTGATGCTGGAGCCGCTGATGCTGGTTCCGTTGCTGTCGTTCTTCCATCCCCAGCGGCTGTGGCTGCTCGCCATCGTGCCGGTGCTGCTGCTGGCCTACTGGGTGTTGCTGCGGCGCAGACAGGGCCGCTCCCGCCAGTTCGGCATCGACCATCTCGAGCGGGTGCTCCCGCGTCAGGCGGCCTGGAAGCGGCATGTGGCGGTGCTCGCGGCGGTGCTGAGTCTGGCGTCGCTCACCGTGGCGTTCGCGCAACCCAAGGACGCGGTGAACGTCCCACGGGAGCGCGCCACCGTCGTCCTGGCCATCGACGTGTCGCGGTCGATGGAGGCCACGGACGTCGACCCGAACCGCCTGGACGCCGCGAAGGTCGCAGCCCAGGGCTTCGTGGACATGCTGCCCCGCGGCTTCAACGTGTCGCTGGTCGCGTTCGCGGGCACGTCGGCGATGATCGTGCCGCCCACCACGGATCGTGGCATGGTCAACCGGGCCATCGAGAATCTGGCGCTGGCGCCGTCCACGGCGATCGGGGAGGGCATCCACAGCTCCCTCGACGCGATGACCCTCGTGCCGCCGGATCCCGACGATCCGGACGCCCCCACCCCCGGTGCGATCGTGCTGCTCAGCGACGGGTACACCAACATCGGACGGTCCTCGCAGGAGGCGGCCCGCAAAGCCCGCGACCTCGGCTACCCGATCTACACGATCGCCTACGGGACGCCCAACGGGTATGTGGTGAGTAACGGCCGCCGGGAGCCGGTCCCGGTGAACGCGGTCGAACTCGCGACGGTGGCCCGTGAGTCGGGCGGGCAGGCCTTCAAGGCGGGCTCGTCCAATGAACTCTCCGACGTGTACTCGAGCATCGCGAGGTCGGTGGGCTACGAGAAGGTCGACCAGGAGGTCACCGAGCTCTACGCCGGGATCGCGCTCGCCTTCGCGATCCTCGCCAGCCTCGCCGTCGCCTCCCTGGCCGCACGCTGGCCCTGAGATTCACGTCCGTCCGGGTTGGGTTCCTCTCCGCCGGACGCGGTTGCTGGGCGCCTCACCCACCCAAGATGAACATGCGAACCGTTCTCAACAAGAGTAGGATGGCCTCGTCCATCACGACGGCCATGGTCGCCCCTCGAGGTCGACCATCTTTCACGAACGGAAGTGATCTGCACATGATCGAAGCTGCAGCCCCCGCCTACCTGATGCCGCGCATCGGCGACCCGGCCCCCGCGTTCGAGGCCGAGACCACTCAGGGTCCCATCAACTTCCCCGCGGACTACCAGGGCAAGTGGGTCATCCTCTTCTCGCACCCGGCCGACTTCACGCCGGTCTGCTCCAGCGAGTTCATCACCTTCGCCGCCCGCGAGGACGAGTTCACTGCACTCAACTGCGCGCTCGTCGGCCTGTCCGTCGACGGACTGGCCTCGCACATCGCGTGGCTGCGCACCCTGAAGACCTCCATCCAGTGGCGCGACTGGAAGGACGTCGAGGTCAAGTTCCCGCTCATCGACGACGTGTCGATGAACGTCTCCCGCAAGTACGGCATGATCATGCCCGGCGAGGCCACCACCAAGGCAGTCCGCGCAGTGTTCTTCATCGACCCCGACGGCGTCGTCCGCACGATCATCTACTACCCGCTGTCGACCGGCCGCAACTTCGACGAGCTGCTGCGCGTGCTGGAGTCGCTCCAGACCGCGGACGCGTTCGGCGTGGCCACCGGCGCCGACTGGGTCCCCGGCGAGGACGTCATCGTACCGACCGCCGGCTCCTGCGGCGTTGCCAAGGACCGCATGGAGGGCGCCGAAGCGGGCGTCAAGTGCCAGGACTGGTTCTTCTGCACGAAGGAGATCCCGGTCGACGAGGTCTACAAGGCCATCCGCACCAGTTGATCCACGCCGACTGTTCCATGCAGGCATGGTCCGGCCTGCCGAGAAGGAGCCAAGGCAGGCCCTCGGCGTCCGTAAGGCAGGCCCTCGGCGGGCGCAAGGCAGGCCCTCGGCGGGCGCAAGGCGGGCCCTCGGCGGTTTGGTGGTGAGATGGACCCATGACCGACGTCGCCACCCGCCTTCGTGCCATCGAGGCGAGGATCGCAGCCGCCTGCGCGCGGGCCGGACGGGACGCCGACACCGTGCGGCTGCTCCCCGTCACCAAGACCCACCCCGGCGCGGTCGTCCGGCAGGCCTTCGCCGCGGGCTACACCCGGTTCGGCGAGAACAAGGTTCAGGAGGCCCGCGCGAAGGCCGCCGAACTCGCCGATCTGCCGCAGGTCACCTGGGCCCTGATCGGGCACCTCCAGTCGAACAAGGCGCGCTACCTGCCCGACTTCGCTGCCGAGTTCCAGGCGCTCGACTCGATCGAGTTGGCCCGCGAACTCGACAGGCGCTTCGCCGCCGCCGGACGCCGCCTCGACGTCCTCGTCGAGGTGAACTCCTCGGGCGAGGAGTCCAAGTTCGGCGTACCGCCGTCCGAGGTGCCGGCGTTGGTGAGCGAACTGGGCGCCTGCGATGCCCTGGCGGTTCGGGGGCTCATGACGCTGGCCGCCAACACCCCCGACCCGGACGCCGTGCGCGCCTGTTTCATCCGGATGACGGACCTCCAGGCGCGGCTCCGTGACGAACACGGCGGCGGGTTCGACGAACTGTCCATGGGCATGTCGGGCGACTTCGAACTCGCCATCGAGCAGGGCTCGACGTGCGTGCGCATCGGCACCGCGATCTTCGGGGCGAGGCCTCCGGTCAGTCCTTCCTGAGGGTCTTGAACGTCTGCGGCCGGGCGCGTGACAGCTCGGAGACCTGGGCCAGGTAGAGCTCGGCGCACGCGACGGCGTCCGTGAGAGCCTCGTGGGCCGAATAGCGGGGGAGCCCGTACCGCCCGCGCGCGTTCCACAGGCGCAGCTGGTTCCCCTTGGTCTCGTCGTCGAAGCCGGGGTTCACGATCCGGTTCTGCACTTCCAGCGTGTCGATCACGGGCACCACCAGAGGCGCGCCGTAGAGCACCTCGCAGACCCGGGAGAGGAAGTCGACCTCGATCCGCGCGAAGTGGGCCAGCAGGATGCGGCCCGTCAGCGCGCGCAAGGTGGCGGGCAGCGCCTCCTCAACGGCGGTTCCGGCGGCGACGATGTCGTCGGTGATCCCGTGGAAGGTGGCGCTCTGACCGACCTCACGCCCGCTCCTGATGACGAACCGCGCCGCACCGCCCAGGACGATGGTCGTCCCGTCGACGGGCACGTAGCCGATGCTCAACAGGTGATCACGGTTCGGGTCGAGCCCGGTGGTCTCGACGTCGATCGCCAGCAGGCGCAAGTCGGCGACGCCGGTCTCGTTGGCCGGAGGCGGCACGTGGTAGTACTCCGCGAGAGGTCCGCGCGCTTTCGTCCGGGCCTTGGCCCACCGGCGTTCGAGGCTCGGGGTGAAGAGTCCGCCCAGCATCGCAGGCCCTACGAGGTGAGATGCGTCTGGTGGGTGAACGCCAGCGCACCCTGCATCTTGCGGATGATCTGGAACGCCTCGCGCAGGTGCCGCTTCTCGAAGGAGCTGAGCTCGGCCGGTGCGATGTGGTTGTCGGGCGCTTGCCCCGCCCGGACCTGGCGCACCTGATGCCGGATGCGGAGGTAGTTGATGAACTCGAACGAGTCCGCGAGGTCGGTCGCATTCTCCTCGCTGAGCATTCCGAGCGACGCCGCGGACCGCAGTCGGGCCAGCGTGTTGACCTCGCGGATGCCATTGCTGAGTGCGAACAACCGGGCCATCTGGACGATCGCGGTGATCCCGCCCGCCTTGACGTCGAGCGTGTTGCGGTGTTCGCCCTCCTGCTCCAGCACGAAGTCCCGGAAGAACCCGATCGGCGGCTGGAACCGTTGGGCCTGCTTGGCGAGGTAGGCCTTGAAGCGGGTGGACTTCGGCGTCCAGTTCAGGATGGCGGCCTGCAAACGCGTGAACAGGAGGTTGTCACCGTAGACCGGGCGCATGTCGAAGAAGGTCTGGGCGTTGAGCAGGGCCTCGGGTTCGGGCTCGTTGATCCAGCTGCTGAAGTAGGTGCCCCACACCTTGAGTGGCTGGTTCCACTTGGGGTTGCTCGCCATCATGTCGCCGGGGCAGAGGTGGTAGCCGCACTCGGCGAGGCCCTGGACGACCTTCGCGGCGAGTTCCTCGAAGTAGGGGCGGTCCTCGGGACGGACCGCGTCGTCGAGGATGATCGCGTTGTCCTGGTCGGACTGCAGTCCCGTCTCGAGACGGCCCTGCGATCCGAGGGCGACCCAGCAGTAGTGAACGGGCGGCTGCCCGATCTCCGCCTCGACGAAGTTGATCACCTTGCGGGTGAGGGCGTCCGCGATCGCGGTGACGACCCGCGCGATGTCGTCGGCCGTCGCGTCCTCCGTGACGAGGTGCTCGACGACCGTGCCGATGCGGGCTGCGGTCGCCTTGAGGCCCTCCATGGTCGTCTGGTTGACGATGTTCGAGACCAGGTAGGCGGGGTTGGCCTGCTCCAGGCGCATGAGGTCACCGGCGGTGATCATGCCGACGAGGCGGCCCTCCTCGGTGACCGGAAGATGGTGGAACTTGCGCTGCGTCATCTCGACGAGCACCTCGAAGGCGAGCTTGTCGGCGTCGATGGTGACCGGGCGGGAGGTCATGATGCTGCTGACCGGTTCGGAGCCGGACAGGCCGGGCGCGACGACTTTGCTGCGGAGGTCGCGGTCGGTGACGATGCCGGCCAGTCGGCTGCCCTGCATGACCAGCAACGCGGACACGTTCTGCTCGGTCATGAGCACGGCGGCGTCCCGGATCGTCGTGTCGGGCGTCGTCGTGATGGGGGTCTTGCGGATGATCTCGCGCACCCGCGTCCGCATGATCGCGCTGCCCTCGTCGCTGACATGGACGGTCTGGATGGCGGCGCGCATGCGCCCGGCCTGCTGCTTGACGAAGAACTTGGAGAAGGTCGGCTGGGTGCGCATGAGGTGGTGGAACACCTGCGCCTCCATGAGGAGGCACAGGGAGTCCTCGCTGGCGTACAGCGTGTAGCGCGACGGCGCGTCCGCCATGACGCTCGACATGCCGAAGGAGTCGCCCGGGCCGGCTTTGTCGGCCAGCGCGCCGAGCGCGTCGAAGATGTCCACCGCTCCCGAGCGGAGGATGTACATGTAGTGGTTCTCCTGGCCCACCGCCACCAGGGTGGTGCCCCGGCGGTAGTAACGCGCCGTCAACTGGCGCGGCAGCGCGTCGAGCACCGCGGCCGGCAGCGAGTTGTACGGCTCGTACTGCGCGAGAAAATCGCGGATCTCGGCGAGTTCGACGTCCATGGGCCCATCGAATCGGCTCCGCGCCGCGGTGTCCAGTGACCATCCGCGCGCGTTATGCTGCAGGCCCGTGGGACACGCGAGGCATACCAAACACGTTTTTGTCACCGGGGGCGTCGCTTCCTCGCTCGGCAAGGGGCTGACGGCTTCCAGCCTCGGGTCGCTGCTTGTGGCGCGAGGCCTGCGGGTCACCATGCAGAAGCTGGATCCGTACATCAACGTCGACCCGGGCACGATGAACCCGTTCCAGCACGGCGAGGTGTTCGTGACGGAGGACGGCGCCGAGACCGACCTGGACGTCGGGCACTACGAGCGCTTCCTGGACGTGAACCTCAGCGCGGACGCCAACGTGACGACCGGCAAGGTCTACTCCACGGTGATCGCCAAGGAGCGCCGGGGGGATTTCCTCGGCGACACCGTCCAGGTGATCCCGCACATCACGAACGAGATCAAGGCCGACATGCTGGCCATGGCCGCCCGCGGGACCGACATCGTGATCCACGAGATCGGCGGAACCGTCGGCGACATCGAGTCGCTGCCCTTCCTCGAGGCCGCCCGTCAGGTGCGCCGGGAGGTGGGGCGTGAGAACTGCGTGTTCGTCCATGTGTCGCTGGTGCCCTACATCGGGCCTTCGGGCGAGCTCAAGACGAAGCCCACCCAGCACTCGGTGGCGCAACTGCGGCAGGTCGGCGTCCAGCCCGACGCGATCGTGTGCCGCAGCAACCGCGACATCCCCGAGCCCATCAAGCGCAAGATCGCGCTCATGTGCGACGTGGACGAGGAGGCCGTGATCTCCTGCCCCGACGCGTCCTCGATCTACGAGATCCCGCGCGTGCTCCACTCCGAAGGGTTGGACGCCTACGTCGTCCGGCGCCTCGGCGTCCGGTTCCGCGACGTGGACTGGACCCGCTGGAACGATTTGCTCGAACGCGTCCACCACCCGCGGGAGGAGGTCGTGATAGCGCTGGTCGGCAAGTACATCGACCTGCCGGACGCCTACCTGTCGGTCAGCGAGGCGCTGCGCGCGGGCGGGTTCGCGAACTGGGCGAAGGTGACGATCCGGTGGGTGGCGTCCGACGACTGCGAGAGCCCCGAGGGTGCGCACGAGCGGCTCGGCGACGTCGGCGGGATCGTCGTGCCGGGCGGGTTCGGGATCCGGGGGGTGGAGGGCAAGTTGGGCGCGCTGCGGTACGCGCGCGAGAACGGCATCCCGACCCTGGGGCTCTGCCTGGGCCTGCAGTGCATGGTGATCGAGGTCGCCCGGAACCTGGCCGGGCTCCCGGACGCGGCGTCGACCGAGTTCGAGACCGACACCGGCGCCCCGGTGATCTCGACCATGGCCGAGCAGGCCCGCTACGTGGCGGGCGAAGGCGACCTCGGCGGCACGATGAGGCTGGGCTCCTACCCGGCGCGGTTGAGGGCGGGGTCACTGGTGGCACGGCTGTACGGGGCCTCCGAGGTCAGCGAGCGGCACCGGCACCGCTACGAGGTCAACAACGCCTACATCGGGCAGTTGGAGGAGGCAGGGCTGGTGATCTCGGGCACCTCGCCCGACGGCTCGCTGGTGGAGTTCGTGGAACTCGACCAGGCCCGGCACCCGTTCTTCGTCGCGACGCAGGCCCACCCGGAGCTGAAGTCGCGCCCGACCCGGCCGCACCCGCTGTTCGTCGGGCTCGTCCACGCGGCCCTGGAGCGTCAGCGTGCGCGGCGGCTGTCCACCGAGGAGGACTGATGGTCGACCTGCCGGAGTGGGGAGCTGACGGAGTTTTCGACGGCCCGATGAACTGGCCTCGGACCCGCCGAGAGACGCTTGGTGAGGGGTTGATCTCCACCTTCGTTCGAGACCACGTGGTGACCCCCCATGGCGACGTCATTCTCCGGGATTTCCTCACACACCCGGGCGCGGCAGCGGTGGTGGCAGTTGATGAGGAAGATCGGGTTGTGGTGGTGCGTCAGATCAGGGTGCCCGCAGCGGCCGAGCTCATCGAGCTTCCTGCAGGGATTCTGGATGGCATCGATGAGGCGCCGATCGAGGCCGCCAAACGGGAACTGTTGGAGGAGACGGGGCTCGCCGCGGACAACTGGACTCCCCTTCTCGACGTGTTCAGCAGCCCAGGATGCAATCAAGAACGCATCTGGATCTTCTTGGCCGAGAGCCTTCATGAAGCTGAGCGCCCGACTGGCTGGAAACCAGAGGGGGAGGAAGCGCACCTGAGCGTGGGACTTGTGCCGCTGTCTGCGCTGGTTCGGGCTTGTCTCGGCGGATCCGTCTCGAACGGGATCCTCGTTGCCGGCGTGCTGGCGCTTTGCGCTGTTCGGAGCGGTTGCGAGTGACCGTGGCGCCGTGTCGCTTCGCAGGGCCCCTGAACTTCACAACGGGTGATACCTGCCCAGATCCATGAAGGCTGTGCCTAGGA
>CAZZGU010000013.1:0-2901 GCA_964653755.1 uncultured Nigerium sp.
GCTCGGCCGTCCTCTGCCCTACGGCTCCCTGGGTGTCGAGCCAGTGCCGGACGACCCCCTGCCTCCGCTGGCGTCGTTGGAGTTCGCGCGAGAGTTGGTAGCGGAGGGCAGGCCCTTTGCCGCCCATGAGGTTCTCGAGGCCCGCTGGAAGGCTGGTCCCGAAGAGGAAAGGGATCTGTGGCAAGGACTCGCGCAGATCTGCGTCGGCCTGACCCATGCTGCCCGCGGCAACAGCGTCGGGGCTGACCGGCTCCTGGACCGAGGTGCGAGCCGACTCGAGTCTTACGCCGCCGTCGAGGGACCTTCGTACGGGCTGGACCTGACCGCCGTCGTCGACTGGGCCCGCTGCCAAATCGGGAACGGCACCACCCGTTGTTAGCCAACGGCCAGCCTGACGGACGCCGCGGGCTCCTGACGTTGGTGGCGAGCTCGACCGGTGTGGCCTCAACGCCTAACGCAGGCCCTCGGCGCCCGTAACGCAGGCCCTCGACGCACGGAACGCAGGCCCTCGACGCACGTAACGCGGGCCCTCGGCGTCAGGGGCGGAGGACTGCCGCGACCGACTCGCTCACGTGGGCGATGTTGGCCGGGTTCAGGGCGGCGACGCAGATGCGTCCGGTGTCGGTGCCGTAGACGCCGAACTCCTCGCGCAGGCGCACCATCTGGTCCCGCGTCAGGCCCGAGTAGCTGAACATGCCGACCTGGCTGGTGATGAAGCCCATGTCTTGCGCTACCCCAGCAGTTGCCAGGCCGTCGACCAGCGCCGCGCGCATCTCCTTGATGCGCTCGCGCATGCCACCCAACTCCGCGACCCACTGGTCCCGTAGCTCAGGGTCGCCGAGCACCGTCGAGACCAGCAACGCGCCGTGCGTCGGCGGGTTGGAGTAGTTCGTCCGGATCACGATCTTGACCTGGCTCAGCACCCGCTTCGCCTCGTCGGCGTCCGCGCACACCAGGGACAGCGCGCCCACGCGCTCGCCGTACAGGCTGAAGCTCTTGCTGAACGACGTCGACACGAGGAACGACGCAACCGTTTCGGCGAACCGACGGACGACAGCGCCGTCCTCCTCGATGCCCTGGCTGAAGCCTTGGTAGGCCATGTCGAGGAACGCCGTCAGCCCCTGGGCGTTGACGACCTCGATGACCTGCTCCCACTGGTCGGGGGTGAGGTCGTAGCCGGTCGGGTTGTGGCAGCACGCGTGCAGGACGACGATCGTCCCCGGCGCGGCCGCACGCAGGTCGGCGATCATCCCGTCGAAGTCGACGCCGCGGGCGTCCGCGTCGTAGTAGCGGTACTCCCCCACCGTGAACCCCGCGCGCGTGAAGAGTGCGCGGTGGTTCTCCCACGACGGGGCGCTGATCAGGACGCCGGCGTCCGGGTTCACCTGCCGCAGCAGGTCGGCGCCGATCTTGAGCGCGCCGGTGCCGCCGAGGGCCTGGACGGTGACGACGCGCCCGTCGGCGATGATGTCCGAACCCGCGCCGAAGACGAGCTCCTTGACATGGGAGTTGTAGGCGGCAAGCCCGTCGATGGGCAGGTACCCCTTGGGCTTGGGCGCCGCGGCGAGCTGCTTCTCGGCGGCGGCCACGCACGCCAGAAGGGGCAGCTTGCCCGTCACGTCCTGGTACACGCCCACGCCGAGGTTGGTCTTGAGCGGGTTGGTGTCGGCGTTGAACTGCTCGGTGAGCCCCAGGATGGGGTCGCGAGGAGCCAGCTCGAGATCAGAGAACAAGGACATGTGCGCACCTTTCGACGCGCACAGGCTACCCAATCAGCGGCCCCTCAGGCGCGGGGCTTGGGCTGCCGGATCGCCACCCGGTCGGACGGCCTCAGGCCCAGTCGCCCGGCGGGGATGCGCCGCTCCAGGGTGGATTCGCGGTCGGTGAGGTGGGCGGCGACCTCCTGGGTGACGGGGAAGCCCCACCCCGCGGTGATGCGGTCCGCCTCGGCCTCGGCGGCGCGCGTCCGGCCCCCCGCGGCCTGCTGGGCGAGGACCCAGGCCCCCACCATCAGGGCCGCCGCCCCCAGCACCCACCAGGTCAGCGTCTCCTCGGTGACCACCCCGAAAACCGCAAGCAACATCACGACCAGGAAGATGCCCGCGCCCGTGAGCCGCGCGACCCGGGACAGCGGCGGGACGGCGGCGTCATGGCCCGCCTTCACGTGGGCCAGGGCGTGCGCCGCGGCCCACCGCGCCACCGGAACCGGCATGCGGTCGTCGACCTCGGGCGTCGCGCAACCGAAGGGTCGCGCCCGCGCGATCATGTCGGGCTTGTTGGTCAGGCCCTGGCTCCGCGCCACTTGATTGAGCGTCTTGTTGTAGGCGTCGAGGGGCTTGGTCACCCACCCATCCTAAGGTCGCGGGCCGCCAGGGCTCGCAGCGCGTCACCCTGTAACCGGTGAACCGTCCACTCGTCCTGGGGCCGCGCCCCCAACGCCTCGTAGAAGCCGATGGCGGGTGTGTTCCAGTCCAGCACCGACCACTCGAGCCGGGTGTAGTCCCGTTCGATGCAGCGCCGCGCCAGGGTTGCCAGCAGCGCGCGGCCGAGGCCCCGGCCCCGGTGGGCGGGCTCCACGAAGAGATCCTCCAGGTAGATGCCGTTGCGGCCGGTCCATGTGGAGTAGTTGAGGAACCACAAGGCCATCGCGACGACGCGGCCGTCCGTCTCCACCACGTCGGCCCACACGCTGGACGGCTCCGCGAACAGCACGCGACGCAGGTCCGCCTCGGTGGCGGCCACGGCGTCCGGCTCACGCTCGTACACGGCCAGTTCGCAGATCAGGCGGTGCAGGTCGCCGACGTCCGCCTCAACCGCTGCGCGGATCACGTCCATGACGCGGACACCAGATCGGAGTACTCGGGGTTGCGCTTGATCCAGTCCGCCGCGAACTCGCACTCG
>CAZZGU010000013.1:3001-6096 GCA_964653755.1 uncultured Nigerium sp.
GGTTTCGTTCCTTGTCACGTCTGCCATGCCCACCATCCAATCGACCGACTGTGTGGAAGGGTAGGGGCTGGTACCGACACACGAGGAGATGGTCCCCATGGCGGCCGAGCCGCGTTCGGAAGCCCAGCGTTCGGCGATCGCTCAGGTGGAGCGATTCGGCGCCCACAACTACTCTCCCTTACCGGTGGTCGTCGCCTCGGCCGAGGGTTCCCGCGTCGTTGACCTCGACGGCAACTCCTACATCGACTGCCTGGCGGCCTACTCCGCGGTCAACTTCGGGCACAGCAACCCGCGCCTCGTGGAGGCCGCGTGCCGGCAGATGGCCAAGGTGACGTTGACGTCCCGGGCGTTCTACTCCGCGCCTTACGGCCCCTTCGTGGAGGCGCTCGCACGCCTGTGCGACAAGGACATGGTCCTGCCGATGAACACCGGCGTCGAGGCAGTGGAGACGGCGATCAAGACGGCTCGGAAGTGGGGCTACGAGGTCAAGGGCGTCGAGGAGGGGAAGGCCAACGTCATCGTCATGAGCCGCAACTTCCACGGCCGCACGATCACGGTGATCTCGTTCAGCGACGATGAGGTGGCCCGCCAGAGCTACGACCCCTTCACGCCCGGCTTCCGCAGCGTGCCCTACGGGGACGCCGGCGCGCTGGAGGCGGCCATCGATGCGAACACGGTGGCGGTCCTGCTGGAACCGATCCAGGGGGAGGCCGGCGTCATCATCCCGCCGGCCGGGTACCTGACGCAGGTCCGCGAGGTCACCCGCCGACACGACGTGCTGATGATCGCGGACGAGATCCAGTCCGGCCTGGGGCGGTCCGGCCCCACCTTCGCGTGCGACCGTGAGGGCGTCGTCCCCGACGTCTACATTCTGGGCAAGGCCCTGGGCGGCGGGATCGTCCCGCTGTCCGCGGTGGTGGCGAACTCCGACATCCTCGGCGTATTCCGGCCGGGGCAGCACGGCTCGACCTTCGGCGGGAATCCGCTCGCCTGCGCGATCGGGCTGGAGGTCATCGAGATTCTTCGTGAGGGCGAGGTTCAGAGAAACTCACGGGAGCAGGGCGCCCGCCTGGCCAACGGCCTGCGCCCCCTGTTGGAGCGCGGTGTGCTGACGTCGCTACGACAGTCGGGGCTGTGGCTGGGGCTCGATGTCGAACCATCCCTGGGAACGGCCCGCGAGCTCTGCTACCGCCTCCTGGACAAGGGCGTCCTGGCCAAGGACACCCACGTGCGGACGATCCGCTTCGCACCCCCCCTCGTCATCACGGACGAGGAGGTTGATGAGGTGTTGCACCACGTCAAGGAGGCCTTCGACGAGGCTGCTGCGACACGCCCCACACGGTAGTTCAACTGTGAAATACTCGATATGGTAACAATCGCCGGGAAGCGGACAGAGGGATATCGCGTCCGGGCGCGCGGGGGGTAGTGTGCGGGAAGAGCAGGACCACATGCTTCAAGGAGGAGTTCAATGACGACCCCGGCCACCTTCACCGCTGGTGACAAGACCATCGAGCTGCCCTTCGTGCAGGCGACGGAAGGCAACAACGGCTACGACATCGGCAAGCTCATGGCTTCCACCGGTGACACCACCTTCGACATCGGCTTTGCGAACACCGCCGTTTGCAAGTCGGCCATCACCTTCATCGACGGCGACAAGGGCATTCTGCGTTACCGCGGTTATCCCATCGAGCAGCTTGCGGAGAAGTCGAGCTTCCTCGAGACCTCCTACCTCGTGCTGTACGGCGAACTGCCCGACGCGGCGCAGCTCGCGGACTTCACCGAGAAGGTCTCCGAGCACATGGTGATCGACGAGCACCTGCGCGACATGCTCAAGATGTTCCCCCGCAGTTCGCACCCGATGCCGATTCTTTCGTCTGCCGTGAACGCGCTGTCCACCTTCTCCACGGACACGATCGGCTTCACCGACGACAAGATCGACGCCGCAACCCACCGCCTCATGGCCAAGCTGCCCACGCTGGCGGCCTACTCGTTCAAGGCGTCCACCGGCAGCCCCACCCTGTTCCCCGACTACTCGCTGAGCTACGTCGAGAACTTCCTGCGCATGTCCTTCGGCGCTGTCACCCGGCCCTACGAGCTCGACGAAGAGATCGTCCAGGCCATGGAAGTGCTGCTCATCCTGCACGCCGACCACGAGCAGAACTGCTCCACCTCGACCGTCCGGCTCGTCGGCTCTTCGCAGGCCAACCTCTACGTCTCGGTGGCCGCTGGCATCAACGCCCTCTACGGCCCGCTCCACGGCGGCGCCAACCAGGCCGTCCTCGAGATGCTGGGCGACATTCGTGACCGTGGCCTCACGGTCAAGGACTACGTCAACCGCGTCAAGGACAAGAGCGCCGGCGAACGGCTCATGGGCTTCGGTCACCGCGTCTACAAGAACTACGACCCGCGTGCGGCGATCATCAAGAAGCACGCCGACAAGATCCTGCGCAGCCGCGGCGGCCACGACCAGCTCCTCGACATCGCCCTGGAGCTCGAAGAGGCGGCGCTGAGCGACTCCTACTTCATCGAGCGCAAGCTGTACCCGAACGTCGACTTCTACACCGGCCTCATCTACCAGGCCATGGGCTTCCCGGTCGACATGTTCACGGTGCTGTTCGCGATCGGTCGCCTGCCGGGCTGGATCGCCCAGTGGCGCGAGATGATCAAGGACCCCGCCACCAAGATCGGCCGTCCGCGGCAGATCTACACCGGCTACACCGAGCGCGACTACGCGCCCATCGACGCCCGCTGACCCCTTCCCCGAGAGCCCGGGTTTCGGACGCCGAGGGCCCGCGTTATCTGTGTCGAAAGGCCCGCCGACTTCGGTCGGCGGGCCTTTCGGCGTCCGGGCGCGTGACACCTCTCCACCGGCTTCGAGACCAACCAGCAGCGCCCGGAACGTCGACGACGAACCCGACCGAAGAGGGGTGAGCTGACCGAGTCCGCGAGGCGCGTGGCTCAGGAGAGACGAGGGGATGAACAATCTCGGGTCTCGCCCAACGCGACCCGTAGGTCTCGGCCCTTATGCCGTTGCCACTGGAAGGCGGGCCCTCGACACAAACAAGGCGGGCCCTCGACACAAACAAGGCGGGCCC
>CAZZGU010000013.1:6196-21425 GCA_964653755.1 uncultured Nigerium sp.
AAGGCGGGCCCTCGACACAAACAAGGCGGGCCCTCGACACAAACAAGGCGGGCCCTCGACACAAATAAGGCGGGCCCTCGGCGGCCATCGCCAACGAGCGCTCGTTCGCTGAGGTCAACGCGCTCAACGCCTGAGATCGCGACCCCACCGGCTCGCCGTCGCCGGACGCTCGCCGCGCACGAGTCGCGCGGCGGCGTCCGTCACCCCGCGGACGGCGTCCAGGACGCTGGCCGTCCGCCGGAAGTCGAGCCGCCACTGCACCCCCGCGACGTGTTCGACGAACCCGACCCGATCCAGCCAGCCGCCCGGAAGGTGACGACAGTCAGGGGCGCCCCGCGTCCCCCGCGCCACGAGGCACCGGGCTCCCCGGGCGACCGCCTGGCCGGCGACGCGCTGGACGAGCTGCGTGCCGATCAGTTCCTCGACGTCCTCGCGGCGGACCCACAGCTGCTCGATCACCACAGCCCCGTGGGGGCACACGCCCGCCTGGCCGTGCGACGGCGCCACCGCCACCAGGCCGAGCACCGTACGGTCGCGCACCACCTTGAATCCGGCTGTGGCGGCCCCGGGGGTGCGGCCGCACCACGGGCACACCAGGCTGGTCAGGTCAGCGGGCGACAACGGCACCACGGAACGCATGGAAACCTCCTTTGGCGCATGTACTGCCCAGTGGGAGGATAGCCGCGTGAGTGGCATCGAACGGCTCGGCCGGGACACACGGCTCGACCCCTACGTCGACTCCTACGCAGACCGCACGGCGGGGATGACGGTGTCGGCCGTGCGCGCCCTGTTCTCGGTGGCGAATCGACCCGAGGTCGTCTCGCTCGCCGGCGGCATGCCCAACATCGCCGACCTGCCCCTGTCCGATCTCGGTCAGGCGTTCGACCGCCTCGTCCGTGAGAAGGGCGTCCAGGCCATGCAGTACGGCTCGGGCCAGGGCGAGCTGTTCATGCGCGAGGCGATCCTTGAGGTGATGGCCGAGGAGGGCATCCAGGCCAACCCCGACGACCTGGTCGTCACGTGCGGCTCCCAGCAGGGCCTCGACCTCGTCACGCGCATCTTCGTCGACCCCGGGGACGTCATCCTGTGCGAGGCCCCCAGCTACGTCGGCGCGATCGGCACGTTCAACGCCTACCAGGCCCGCATCCACCACGTCGCCATGGACGCCCACGGCCTCCTTCCGGACGCCCTGCGCGAGGCTGTCCTGACGCTGCGCGCCGCCGGGGAGCGCGTCAAGTTCCTCTACACGATCCCGAACTTCAACAACCCGACCGGCATCACCCAACCTCTGGAGCGCCGCCGCGCGCTCCTCGAGGTGGCGCACGAACTCGACCTGCTCGTCGTCGAGGACAACCCCTACGGCCTGTTGGCCATCGAGGGCGACCCCCTGCCCGCGATGCGCTCGCTCGAGGAGGGCGTCATCTACCTGGGGTCGTTCTCCAAGACGTTCGCGCCGGGGTTCCGCGTCGGCTGGGTGCTCGCGCCTCACGCCGTCCGGGAACGACTGGTGATCGCGCAGGAGGCCGCCGTGCTGTCGCCCCCCGTGTTCTCGCAGTTCGCGATCGCCACGTACCTGCGGACGTTCGACTGGCGCGAACAGATCCGCGCGTATCGCGAGATGTACCGGGCCCGCCGCGATGCGATGCTCGCCGGCCTCGAGGAGTACATGCCGCCAGGCACGACGTGGACGCATCCCACGGGCGGCTTCTTCGTGTGGGTGACCCTGCCCGAAGGTCTCGACTCGCAGGCGCTGCTCGCCCGGGCCGTGTCGGCGCGCGTCGCCTACGTCCCCGGGACGGCGTTCTACGCCGACGGGTTCGGCAGCCGCCACATGCGGCTGTCGTTCTGCTTCCCCACGCCCGAGCGCATCCTCGAGGGGACCCGCCGCCTGGGGTCCGTCATCGCCAGCGAGCTGGAGATGCACGAGACGTTCGGCCTCGGCGCGGATTCCGTCCGCCACACGCCCATCAGTGGGCCCGCACCCAACCTCTCCTAGGGGGAACGCCATGCCGCAGTCCCAGGCACCCACCACCGTCGTCCTTGCCGGAGGGCTCTCGCACGAACGGGACGTGTCGCTGCGGTCCGGCCGGCGCGTGGCCCAGGCGCTCCGAGGGCAGGGCCAGCACGTGGTGGAGCTCGACGTGTCGGCCGACCTGATCGGCGCCCTGGGCGCGCTGGGCGACGCGGTCGTGTTCCCGCTGCTCCACGGCGGCGCCGGCGAGGACGGCGCCCTGCGTTCGGTGCTCGACCTGATCGGTGTCCCCTACGTCGGCTCGGACGGCCCTGCGTCCCGGCTCGCGTTCGACAAGGCGACCTGCGTGCCGCTCGTCGCCCGGGCCGGAATCGCGACCCCTGCGCAGAGCGCTCTCCCCCACGACATGTTCCGGGAACTCGGGGCCGGCAACCTCGTCAACGCGCTCGCCCACCAGTACGGCTTTCCCGTCATGGTGAAGCCGGCCCGGAGCGGATCCGCCCTGGGGTGCGCCAAGGTCGAGCGCGCCGAAGATCTTCCCGCCGCCATGGTCGCTGCCTACAGCTACGGCGACGTCGCCGTGGTCGAGGAGTTCGTCGAGGGCATCGAGATCTCGGTGACGGTCGTCGACCTCGGCGAGGATCTCCGCGCGCTGCCCGGGGTCGAGATTCGTCCCCGCTCGGGGGTGTACGACTACACGGCCCGCTACACCGCGGGCGAGACCCGCTTCCTCTCCCCGGCACAGGTCGGCGACGACGTCGCGGCACGCTGCGCGGAGATGGCCCTCACGGCGCACCGCGTCCTGGGCCTGCGCGACCTCTCCCGCACGGACCTGATCGTCCGCGGGTCGCAGCCGGTGTTCCTCGAGGTCAACGTCGCGCCCGGCATGACGGAGACGTCGCTCGTCCCGTTGGCTGTGGAGGCCAGCGGCGAGGACTTCGGCCACTTGTGCGCCCGACTCGTCGACATCGCGCGCGCGCGTGGCGCGAGAGCCTAGGGGGGCGGGTTGTCCACTCGGCTCAAGCAGGTGCTCATGGTGGGCGTCGGGTCGGTCCTGGCGCTGATCATGGTGTTCCTCGGCCTGTGGCAGATGCAGGTCTTCATGGACGAGGGCAACCGCAGCGTCGAAGGGCGGGCCGCCCAACCCGCGGTGCCCCTGCTCGAACACGTCTTCGCCGACGGCAGCACTGACGACATCTACGGCAAGCAGGTGTCGGTCACCGGCACGTATCAGGTCGACCACCAGCTCACGATCCCCGCGGAGGACGGGGCGGTCCGCGTCCTGACCGCCTTCCGGCTCGCCGACGGGCGCGTCGTGCCCGTGGTCCGGGGGCTGGCGGCGTCCCCGGCGGAGGTCGGTCCGGCCCCCGAGGGCACGCGCAGCGAGACGGGGCTGTTCCTGCCCGGGGAGGGCGACGTCCCGGCCGACTGGGTGGCTGGCCAGATCGGATCAGTCCGGATGCCGCTGCTGGCCCAGTACTGGCCGGACGTCCACCTGACCCCCGGCTTCGTGACCCTGGACGCCGCGGGCGCCGCGGCGCACGGGCTGGCCCAGGCGCCCGTGGACCTGCCACAGGGCGAGGGATCGTTCCAGAACGGCGGCTACGCCCTGCAGTGGTGGGTCTTCGCGGCCTTCGCGTTCGGCATGTCGCTGAAGCTCGCCCAGGGCTTCGGCGCCCGCGATCGGCAGGCCCGCGAGGAGGCAGCGCACCAGGCGTTGATCAACGCGCCAGGAAAGGACTCCTGATGGACTTCGACGTCGAGGACATCCCCGGCATCCGCTCGGCGCTCACCTTCTACCGGGTGATGGCCTGGATCGTGGGCGTCCTGCTCGTCGTCCTGGTGCTCGTCGGAATGCCCCTGAAGTACCTCGGGGGGAACGACATCGTGGTCGTGGTGACGGGTGTCCCCCACGGCTGGCTCTACATGGTGCTGCTGATCAGCGCGTACAACCTGGGACGCCGCGTCCAGTGGCCCTGGACCAGGCTCATCCTCATCGCACTGGGCGGGACCGTCCCCTTCATGTCCTTCGTCGCCGAGCACTACGCGACCAAGGACGTCCGGAACCGCGTCTTCGCGGTGACCGAGGCGTCCGGCTGGGTGCCGAAGGCGCCGGCGGGTGACGAGGACTCCTCGGGACGCGGCGTCCACTGAAAGAGGGTCACCGCCGCGGACGCCTCCCTCTCTGGCGCCGCCGGCCTTCCGGCAGGAGGATGGTGGCCACGAGTTGCGTCAGGGACCGAGAGGACATCGTGAGCGAAACCGCACCGCGGGACCGGATGGACCGTTTCCTCCGGCTGGGCAAGGCGAGTTGGGCAGCGATCGGCCTCATCACCTTGCTCGTCATGCTGTCAACGGCGCTGGGGGCGCTCAGCGGGATCGTCGTTCCGCTCATCGTCGCGGTGATCATCGGCATCGTTTTGAAGCCGCTCGTGTCGCGGCTCGAACACTGGGGCGTCAGCAGGCTGCTCGCCGCCGTCGCGGGGATGGTGGTGGCCATCGCGCTGGCCGCAGGCACCGTCACCCTCGTCGTCCGTGGATTCCTCGGGGAGTTGCCCCAGATCAACAAGCAGCTTCTGGCGGGCTGGAACTCGTTCGTGGCGTGGGGACGGACGCTCGACCTGGACCCGTTGTTGCTCGAACGCGCTCGGACGAACGTCGAGCAGTATGCGCCGCGAGTCGCCCAAGGCATCATCGGATTGGCGTCCGGCACGTTCTCCGGCGCCCTGGCGTTCGGGATGGGCACCTTCTTCGCCCTCTTCATCCTCTTCTTCGTGCTGCGAGACGGCCGCAACTTCCCTGGCTGGCTGGCGCGGGTCACGTCGTGGGACGCCGGACTCGCCGAAGACGTGGCCACCGTGGTGCAGCAGTCGCTGAGCGGCTACTTCAAGGGGGTCGCAATCACGACCCTGGTGACGGCGCCGATCCTCATCGTTCCTCTGCTCCTGCTCCAGGTGCCGTTGGTGGGGTCGATCTTCGTCCTGTACTTCGTGCTTTCCTTCATCCCGTTCCTGGGCGCGTGGATCACCGGCGCGTTCGCAGTGCTGATCGCCTTCGGCTCGGGCGGAGCGTCGACGGCCGCGATCATCGCCGTCACGTTCGTCCTCTCGAACGGCACCATTCAGAGCGCGGTCAGTTCCTGGGCGCTGGGCTCGGCCCTGCGCATCCATCCTGTGGTCGTCCTGCTGGCCACGCTGATCGGTGGAACCGTCGGTGGTCTGATCGGCATGGTCCTCGGGGCGCCACTGGTCGCAGCGAGCATCAAGTCCGTCGAAGTCGTCAAGGAGCGCACGTTGCTGGCAGACGGCGGGACCACCGCGATCGACGGTGACGCGGCGCCGGCGATTGCCGGGGGGAGTTGACGGTAGCGCGCACCCGCCCGCAGGCTGGCGGGTGCGCATGTAGGGACGATTTGTCGATTTATCAGTGTATTGATGTGGGGACGCCGCTGCGCAGCACGCCCATGACCCTGCCGAGATCGTCCTCGCCGGCGAACTCGATCGTGATCCGACCCTTCCGTCGCCCGATGGCCACGCTGACTCTCGTCTCGAACGAGTCGCTCAGGACCTGGGAAAGCTCGACCGCCCGGGGCGACAGGGTCCGCGTGGTCGGCGTCCGGGGGGCGCGCGCCGTCCGCTCCCCCATCGACACGATCTCCTCGGTCGCCCGTACGCTGAGTCCCTCGGCGACGATTCGCTGCGCCAGCTTCTCCTGGGCCATGGGGTCCTCGAGACCGAGAAGTGCGCGCGCGTGCCCCGCGGACAGCACGCCAGCGGCCACCCGCCTCTGCACCGGCGCCGGCAACCTGAGCAGCCTGATCGTGTTGGAGATCTGCGGACGCGATCTCTTGATGCGACCGGCGAGCTCCTCCTGCGTGCAGCCGAAGTCATCGAGCATTTGCTGATAGGCGGCCGCCTCCTCGAGCGGGTTGAGCTGGGCGCGATGAAGATTCTCGAGAAGCGCATCACGCAGAAGGGCGTGATCCTCTGTCCGCCGGACGATGGCCGGGATGCGGTCAAGTCCTGCGACGCGCACGGCGCGAAGACGACGCTCCCCCATCACGAGCTCGAAGCCGTCACCCACCGGGCGCACCACCACCGGTTGCAGCAGCCCCACTTCCCGGATTGACTCGACCAGCTCCGCGAGCTCGTCCTCGTCGAACACCTGTCGTGGCTGTCGGGGGTTGGGGACGATCGAATCCACCGGTAGGTCTGCGAAGTAGGAGCCCTCGGGGGCAGGAACGGCCGCTGTTTGCTGCGGGCTGCCCGGGTCGTGGGTCCTTCCGTCTTCCTGCGTTCCAGGTTCGTGCGTGCCCGGTTCGTGCGTGCCGCCAGGCTGTCCGGACGCGCCGGCGTCCGGTTCCGCGGTGGGGCGAATCAGGTCGCCGAGACCGCGACCGAGCGCATTGCGGTGCTTGGGGGCGGGGGTCATCTTCGTCCTCCTTGACTAGACCATGGACTGGGCGCGGTGGGCGATCTCTTCGGCCGCCTGGAGGTAGGCCTGCGCCCCTGCAGACGCCCGGTGGTAGCTGATGACGCTCTGGCCATAACTGGGGGCCTCAGCGACGCGGACCGAACGCGGAATCGCCACGTCGAGAGTCTCGCGGCCGAAGTGGCGTCTGATCTCGTCGGCGACCTGCGCCGAAAGGTTCGTCCGCGCGTCGTACATCGTGAGCAGGACAGTCGACAACGACAAGGTGTCGTTGAGGCGTGCCTTCACGAGATCGATCGTGCGGAGGAGCTGGGTCACCCCTTCCAGCGCGTAGTACTCACACTGGATCGGGATCATGATCTCCTGTGCCGCGACCAGCGCATTCAGGGTGAGCAAACCCAGGGAAGGGGGGCAGTCGATCAGCACGTAGTCGACGTAGTACTTCTCGAAGAACGTTGCCAGCGCTTTCCGCAGTTGCGTTTCACGTGAAACGGTCGCCACGAGCCCGATCTCAGCGCCGGCGAGGTCGATCGTGGCCGGGAGGACCCACAGCCCCGGGATCTCCGGGCATCGTTGGACCGCGTCGATGATCGGAGTGCCGTCAACCAGCACTTCGTAGGTGCCGATGACGCCTTCCTGATGTTCCACACCCAAGGCAGTGGACGCGTTGCCCTGTGGATCGTTGTCGATCACCAGGACCTTCAGCCCGCCAAGCGCCAACCCGGCGGCCAGATTGACTGCCGTCGTCGTCTTGCCGACCCCGCCCTTCTGGTTCGCGATCACGAAGATGCGCGGAGCGTCGGGCTGGGGGAGTCTCGGTGTTTCACGTGAAACGTCGAGGGTCAGGTCGTCAGGTGCGTCCGGTAGGGCGTTCTCGAACTCGTCGGTGCGGAAGGCAACGCGGCGGGCGCTCGTGGTCTCAGTCACAAACTCTCCTGTGGGAAGGCTGGCGTCATCCTACCGAACCCGAGCGCAGACCCTGGACGCGCGCGCTGACGCAAGCATCTCTCGGTGTCCAACGGGCCGAATGAACACCGACGGAGCGCCCGCGAGACAAAGCTATTTCTCGCTTTGTCTACATATCCACATGGTCGCCGTGGTTTTCACGCGGGCGGGGCAGCGACGACGACCAGCCACGTCGGCTCCATCCCGGAGGCGACGACGACCTCACGCGTCCGACCCCGCAGTCCGGCCGCAGCGAGCTCCACGCGCGCGTCCGCCAGCTCCGCGACCGCGCGGGCACCCTTGAGCGCGACCAGGCGCCCGCGCGGCCAGAAGAGGTGACGCGTCCACGCGACGAGCCGGGGGAGTGGGGCCACGGCCCGCGCCACGGCGACGTCGTACGTTTCCCGGTGCTCCTCCGCCCGCGCCCGCACCACCCGGACCTGCGGCCCCAGCCCGAGTTCTTCCACGGCCTCGGAGAGGAATGACGCTCTCCTGAGCAGCGGCTCCAGAAGCGTCACCGTCACGTCCGGCCGCGCCAACGCCAGTGGGATGCCGGGCAACCCGGCGCCGCTGCCGACGTCGACGACGCGCGACGACCCCGGCACCTCGCGGGCGATCGCCACGCTGTTCAGCACGTGACGCTCCCACAGGCGGCCGCTCTCCCGAGGGCCGACGAGCCCCCACTCGACGCCGCGAGTGGCCAGCAGCTCCACGTAGGCTTCCGCCACGCCGACCGCGTCGCCGAAGACGTCCACGGCGGCGTCCGGACGCACGGCGCTCAGTCCTTCGGCATCACGACGACGCGCCGATGCGGCTCCTCGCCCTCCGACTCGCTGACGAGCCCGGCCGCCGCGATGGCGTCGTGGACGATCTTCCGCTCGAACGGGTTCATGGCCGCGAGCCGCACGGACTCGCCGGACTCCTTGACCTCGGCGATGGCATCCGCAGCCAGGTCCTGCAGCACGGCACGCCGCTTTTCGCGGTGTCCGGCCACGTCCAGCATCAGCCGGCTGCGGTGCCCGGTCTCGGTCATCACCGCGAGGCGGGCCAACTCCTGCAGCGCCTCGAGGACCTCGCCGTTCTTCCCGACCAGGATCTCCGAGTCAGTCAGGATCGACACGTGCGCCCGACCGCCCTCGTTGAACGTGTCGATGTCCCCGTCGAGGTCGGCGATGTCGAGCAACTCCTCGAGGTAGTCAGCCGCGATCTCACCCTCGTTGGTGAGCGCCTCCTCGCGCTTGCTCCGGCGCGGAGACCCGCTCTCGTCGGTGCCCTCCGCCTCCTCGTCGTCCTCGACCTCCTCGACGCTGTCGGCGTCCTCGACGGTGTCGGCGACGGTGTCGGCGTCCGCCAGGGGGGTCTCCTCGACCACCTCGGCCTCAATCTGTTCGCTCATGAGCTTTCCTTCCCGGGTTCGTCGGCCGGACGCGGCCTGGCCTGCTTGCGGTTGGCCCGCGTTTGCTTGGTGGGCTGCTGCCGTTGGACGCGCTGCCGCTGGACCTGGTCGTCGGACGCCGCCGCCTCGTCAGCCTTCGGGACGGATGTGGGCCGGGCCGTACCCTGCCGGGCGACACGGTTCGGATCGGTGCTGACCTCAGGCGTCTTCTTGGACTGCCCCAGGCGCTTGCGCAGGATCTCCTCGGGATCCTTCCCCTTGGCGCGCATGCGCTCCTCCCAGTCGATGTAGGCCGGGGTGTTCGGGGTCGGGTTGTTGTGGATGAGGATGTACTGCTGCGCCAGCGTCCAGATGTTCGAGGCCAGCCAGTAGATCATCACGCCGATCGGGATGCTGACACCCGTGATCAGGTAGATGATCGGGAACATGTAGAGCATCATCTTCTGCTGCTGCGCCATGGGGCCCTGCAGTGACTCCGGCGGCATGTTCTTGCGCATCAACTGAAGCTGCGTCACGAACAGCGTCGCCGTCATGGAGATGATCAGGAACGCAGCCACCCACTGGGTGGCGCCGAACGTGGTGAAGGGCAGGAAGGTGCCGGAGATCTTGGCTCCGAGGATCTCGGCATTCCGCAGCGAGTCCACCAACGCCGTGTTCCGCTGGAAGAAGTAGCCGATCGCGGTGCCGCGCGCGGCACCGTTCAGCACCGTGAACAGGCCGATGAAGATCGGCATCTGGATGAGGATGGGCGCGCAGGAGGCAGCGGGGTTGACGCCCTCCTCCTTGTACATCTTCATCGTCTCCTGGCCGAGACGTTCCCGGTCAGCGCCGTACTTGTCCTGGAGAGCCTTCACCTTGGGGCCCAGCAGCTGCATCTTGCGGGAGCTGTTGATCTGCTTGACGAACAGGGGGATCATCAGCGTCCTGATGACGACCGTGAGGCTGATGATCGAGAGGGCCCACGTCCACCCCGAGTCCGGGTCGAGGAAGATGCTGAACAGCGAGTGGAAGCCGGTGATGATCCCGGACATGGCCCAGTAGATGGGCTGCATCATGGTGTCCAGCAGACCCGTGAACGAGTCCCAGATCCCGAGCGGGACCAGTGTCTCCAACGCTATCAATTCACACCTCGCGACGATTCGGTCCCCGGAACGGGGTCGTACCCGCCCAAGGACCAGGGATGGCAGCGCGCCAGGCGCCTGACCGTGAGAACAGAACCCTTGAAGGCCCCGTGGACCCGCACGGACTCCAGCGCGTACGCCGAGCACGTGGGGTGGAACTTGCAGACGTCCCCATAGAGGGGGCTGATGAAGGTCCGCCAGAACTTCAGGAGGCCAATCAGCACGTATTTCATGCCGCAGCCTCGAGCCGGCGGAGGGTGGCCGACCAGGCCACGCCGAAGTCGGCGGCCAGATCGGCGGACGCCGCGGCCGGCAGCGCTCGCACCACGACGTCGAGGGGGAGGGGCGCGGCCGGCAAGGAGGCCGCCAGCAGATGCCGCAGCCGGCGGCGCACGCGATTGCGTGTCACCGCGTTACCCACAGCGCGGGGCACGATGAACCCCGCACGCGACGGTGGCCCACTCCGGCGGAGCACATGGAGCACCAGAGAAGCCCGCCCCACCCGGACGCCGGAGCGCACCACCGTCCGGAATTCCTCGGAGCGGCGCAGACGGGATTCAGCCGGCAACACCGACAGGCCCCGGGCCGTCAGCCAGCGAGGCGGGCGCGGCCCTTGCGGCGGCGGGCCGCGAGGATCCCACGGCCGGCGCGGGTGCGCATGCGGAGGCGGAAGCCATGGGTGCGGCTGCGACGCCGGTTGCTCGGCTGGAAAGTGCGCTTGCTCACGCCGGTCTCCTTGGACTCATCGAACTGCTGTACCCACGCGGACACAGGCGTCGCCAGGACAGCGACTGCCCAACGATACGGGGACCGGCCAACTCCGGGCAAACTGGACGCCGGCGCTCCTCCCCGTCGAGCCGACACGCCGCAAAGCCGAGGAAATCGTTGGGAACTGTTTGCGCGCCCGGGCCCCCGTCGCTAGCGTTGCACCCCGACGACCAGTTATCCACAACCCGGAGGATCGCGGGGGCTTCCCCAGACGCGCATCTTCTCCACAGCCTGTGGATGACCGTGTGGAGGGATTGACCGAGGGGGGCCCAATGTCCGACGCCGTGGGGGAGACCCTCGCAGCCGCGTGGGACTACGTGTACCGCTCTGCTGACACGCCCACCCGAGCCTGGCTCAGCAGCACCCGCCCTCTGGCCCTCCACGACTCGACGCTGGTGGCCGCCGTCCCGAACGAGTTCACACGCGACCGCATCGAGAGCCGCAACCGCAGCTGGATCGAGCAGCGCCTGACCGAGCACTTCGGACGCACGATCCATCTCGCCGTGACGGTCGACACCGCCCTCGAGTCCGACACCGAGGCCGACCTGGCCCCCGAGCCCCCGCTGCCGATCACCATCCCGACCGCCGGTCTCGGGACGGTGTCCCTGAGCGGAATCGGAGGCGACCGGCTCAACCCCAAGTACACCTTCGACAACTTCGTCATCGGATCGTCCAACCGGTTCGCCCACGCGGCCGCCGTGGCGGTCGCCGAGGCGCCCGGCAAGTCGTACAACCCGCTGATGATCTACGGCCCCTCGGGGTTGGGCAAGACCCACCTCCTGCACGGCATCGGCCACTACGTGCGCAGCTACTTCCCCACGGCCCGGGTCAAGTACGTCTCGACCGAGGAGCTCACCAACGACTTCATCAACGCGATCTCGGAGAACCGGACCGTCGAGTTCCGGCGCACCTACCGCGACATCGACGTCCTGCTCATCGATGACATCCAGTTCCTGGAGAGCAAGATCCAGACGCAGGAGGAGTTCTTCCACACCTTCAACACCCTCCACAACGCGCAGAAGCAGATCGTGCTCACGTCCGACCGTCCGCCCAAGGCCCTGGAGGCGCTGGAGCCGCGGCTGCGCAGCCGGTTCGAATGGGGGCTCCTCACCGACATCCAGCCGCCCGACCTCGAGACCCGCATCGCGATCCTGCGCAAGAAGGCGCTCGCCGAGCGCCTCACCGCCGGCCCGGACGTGCTGGAGTTCATCGCGAGCCGCATCTCGACGAACATCCGCGAACTCGAGGGTGCCCTGATCCGCGTGACGGCGTTCGCCAGCCTCAACCACCAGCCGGTCGACCTGGCCCTCGCGCAGGTCGTCCTCAAGGACCTCATCCCCGACGGGGTCGAGGCGAGCATCAGCCCGGCCAGCATCATGGACCACACCTGCACCTACTTCGGCGTCACCGTCGAGGACCTCTGCGGCCAGTCACGCACCCACGTCCTCGTCACGGCGCGCCAGATCGCCATGTACCTGTGCCGCGAGCTCACCGACCTGAGCCTGCCGAAGATCGGCCAGTTGTTCGGCGGACGTGACCACACCACCGTCATGCACGCCGAGCGCAAGATCCGGCAGCTCCTCGCCGAGCGACGTTCCGTGTACAACCAGGTGACCGAGCTCACCAACCGGATTCGGCAGACCGCCCAGCGCTGAGCCTGGTCGTCCCTCCGCCGAGGGCCTGCGTTATTTGTGTCGAGGGCCCGCGTTATCTGTGTCGAGGGCCTGCGCTATCTGTGTCGGCGACCCGGGGGACAGGCGTTCAGGCCGGGGATGAACCCCAACGCAGGCCCTCGACGCTCAGAAGGCAGGCCCTCGACGCGCGCAACACAGGCCCTCGACGCTCAGAAGGCAGGCCCTCGGCGAGGAAAGCTGAGGTGAACCTGTGGACGCCATGCACACCCATCCTGTGGATAACCCCGCGATCTTGTGGACAAACCCCAGTGGGACAGGCGTCGCCCACAAATACTCCCCGTGTGATTTCAGGTTTCCCACAGCTTGATCCCGACCCTCATCGGTGGTCCGACCAGCCCGGACGCCGACCGTCCACAGTTTCCACAGCAGTGACGATGACGAAGAAGTTAGATGGATCCATCTTCCTTAAGGGTCACCGGGCCCGCCGCCTGTGGGCAGGGTCCGCTCCCCCGATATGATCGGCGGAACCGTACAACCAGGGAGTACCCGTGAAGATCCGACTCGAGCGCGATGTTCTGGCCGATGCCGTCCAGTGGGCGGCCCGGAGTCTGCCCAACCGGCCGAGCGTGCCGATCCTGGCGGGCCTGCGCATCGACGCCCGCGGCGATGAGGTCGTCCTGTCGAGCTTCGACTACGAGACATCGGCCAAGGTCACGGTCTCTGCCGCGGTGACGGACGAGGGGGTCGCGCTGGTTTCCGGGCGCCTCCTGGCCGATATCGCCCGCATGCTGCCGAACAAGCCGGTCGACCTCGAATCCGACGAGTCCCGCCTTCAGCTCGTGTGCGGCAGCGCGCGGTTCACACTTCAGATGTTCCCGGTGAACGAGTACCCCTCCCTGCCCCAGATGCCCGAGACGACGGGGACGATCGCGTCCGCGGCCTTCTCACAGGCGGTAGCGCAGGTCGTCGTCGCCGCCGGACGCGACGAGTTGCTGCCCGTGTTCACCGGCGTCCGGATCGAGCTCAACGGCGACACGCTCTCCCTCCTTGCCACGGACCGGTACCGCATGGCGCTGAAAGAGCTGCCCTGGACGCCGGGGAGCGCCCTCGCCGAGGGTGCCGCCCTCGTTCCTGCCCGCGTCCTCAGCGAGACCGCCAAATCGATGACGGCGGGGGAGCGGGTGTCCCTCAGTCTGGCGGCCGAATCCGGCGAGGGCCTCATCGGGTTCGAGGGCGACGGGAGCGGCGGCGTCCGCCAGATCACGACGCGTCTCCTCGACGGGGAGTTCCCCAAGGTGCGCCACCTCATGAGCGTGCAGCCGACGGTGACCGTCCGCGCGAACACGGCCGAGGTCATCGCCGCGGTGAAGCGCGTGTCACTGGTCGCCGAGCGCAACACCTCGCTGCGCATGCTGATCACCGAAGACGCCGTGACCCTCGAGGCGGCGACCGGCGACCAGGCCCAGGCGTCCGAGGCCGTCGAGGCCACTGTGGTGGACGAGACTGGCGCAGGCCTCTCCCTCACTGCCGCCGGCTTCAACCCCCACTACCTCGCCGACGCGCTCACCGCGCTCGACACCCCTTACGTGAACTTCGCGTTCACCGCGCCCGGAAAGCCCTGCCTGCTGACGCCGCTGAACGAGCTGGACGGTGAGCCGTCCACCGACTACCGGCACGTCATCATGCTCATGCGGCTGCCCCAGCAGTGAGCTGAGTGTTCGTCACCGACCTCGCGCTGGCGGACTTCCGCTCCTGGACGCTGGCGGAGCTGGAGTTCGCGCCGGGCGTCACGATCCTCACCGGTCGCAACGGTCAAGGAAAGACGAACCTGGTCGAGGCGCTCGAATACCTCGCGACTCTGGGATCCCATCGTGTCGCCGGCGACGCCCCCCTGATCCGGTTCGGAGCCGAGCGCGCCATCGTGCGCGCCCGCGTCCAGGCCGGCCGCGACGACCCTCGCCAGCTCGCGCTCGAGATCGAGATCAACTCCGGGCGCGCCAACCGCGCGAGCCTCAACCGGTCGCCGCTTCGCCGCACCAGGGACCTCCTCGGGGCCCTTCGGGTCGTCGTCTTCTCGCCCGAGGACCTCACGATCGTCAAGGGTGAGCCCGCCGATCGCCGGCGCTTCCTCGACGAACTGGTCACTCAGCGGTGGCCGCGGCTGGCCGGGGTACGCGGCGACCACGAGCGGGTGCTGCGGCAGCGGTCGGCGCTGCTCAAGTCCTTGTCCGGACGCCGCGGGCCCGTCCCCGAGGACGCCGCCGCCACGCTCGACGTCTGGGACGCCACCTTGGCCGGCCTCGGGGCCGAACTCACCCACGCGCGACTCGTGACCCTCGCGGACCTGCGTAGCCCCGTCGCGGACGCCTACGCGGCGATCGCCCCGACGAACAACGTGGCCGAATTGCGGTACCGGTCGGCGGTGCTGGAGTCCGAGGATCCAGACCCGGACGCCATCCGCGCGGCCCTCGTGGCGGCCATGCGCGAGCGGCGCGGCGAAGAGGTGGCCCGCGGCGTGAGTCTCGTCGGCCCCCATCGCGACGACCTCGCCCTCTCCCTGGGCGAGCTGCCCGCCCGTGGCTACGCGTCGCACGGCGAGTCGTGGTCATTGGCGCTCGCGCTGCGGTTGGGTTCGGCGGAACTGCTGCGGGACGACGGGGTCGAGCCGGTACTGATCCTCGACGACGTGTTCGCCGAGCTGGACGAGGTGCGCCGGGCCCGGCTCGCCGAACGGATCGCCGGGGCCGAGCAGGTGCTCGTCACCGCGGCAGTCGCCGGCGACGTGCCGGAGACGCTCGGCGGGCGCCGCTACATCGTCGAGGGTGGGCAGGTCAGGGCCGATGATGACGCCTGACGTTCCCGACGGGGACACCCCGGACGCTCCCGCACCCTTCGAACCGACGGGGCTCGACCTCGCCCGCCAGATCGCGGCCGCGGCGTCTCGGTCGACGCCGCTTCCCAC
>CAZZGU010000014.1:0-21148 GCA_964653755.1 uncultured Nigerium sp.
CACGATCGAGCGCGACGCATTTCCGAACGACTCGGTGAAGAAGTTGATGAGCGTCATGCCGGCGAACAGGTAGATCGCGTAGTTCTCGACTCCTCGGTTGAGTTGGAGGAACACGCCCATGGCGAGGTAGAACACCGCGAACTGCACGGCCGGCTTGATGTACGACCACACCAGGCCGAGGACGGAACCGCGGTAGCGGACCTGGATCTCCTTGTCGACGAGCAGCCGGAGCAGGAACCCGTTGCGGAGGACGTCCGCAAGGCCCCGACCCTGCCCAGGGGCGGCCAGCCCCTGCGCGGCGGTCTCCACTAGCCCTCGATCGAGTTCTCGCGGAACGTACGGCCCCAAGCCTCGAGCGACGTGATGTCGGACAGGGCTTCGCGGTACTCGCGCCGCAGGGTCTCCCACCTCGTGCCCAGCGCGGCGTGCAACTGGGCGCTTCGGGCGATCTGGTCGCGGACGATCCGCGGGTCCCGCTGGTAGAACGAGGCGCCGGTGCCGTCGGCATTGGAGACCACCGCCGAGTCGAGGTTCGCGAGATACCACCACTTGGAGTCCATGTGGGCCACCGTGGCCTCGGGGTGCTGACGGGAGAGTTCGCGTGGCGGGACCCCCACCTGCTTGAGCACCGTCTTCGCCGTCCAGGGCAGGAGGGCTGCGGTGGACGGCATCCTGATGGAGTCCACGCGCTTCGGTGGCTTCTTGCGGCGGGCCGGCGGGAAGTCGGCGATGCTGGACGACACCCGGGCGTCGGTGAACTGGTCCTTGAGGGCGCGGATCTCCGCTGTCCTCGTTGCCAGCATGCCGTGCAGGCGTGACGGCCCTTCGAGCACGTCCTCGAGGGCCTGGAGCACGGCCTCGGAGGCGTAGTACTGCATGGACACCACGTGCTTGGTGTGGATGGTCAGCGACTCGCGCAGCATCCGGCCGCCCTTCGCGTAGGGCGAGTGGAGAAGCGCCGCGATCAGGCGGTTGCGCTCATGGAAGTACGCCTGCCAGTCGACTGCGTCGTCCTTGTCCGTCCAGGACACGTGCCACACGGCGGCTCCGGGGAGCGAGACAGTCGGGAACCCGTGCTCGCGGGCCCTCAGCGAGTACTCCGAGTCGTCCCACTTGATGAAGACCGGCAGCGAGAGCCCGATGGTCTCAAGAACGGTGCGCGGGATCAGGCACATCCACCACCCGTTGTAGTCGACGTCCCAGCGCCGGTGCAGGCGACCGCGCGAGCGGAGTCCACGCTCGCCGAAATCGATCTGCCCCAGTCCCTTGATGGGCCCCCACAGGAAGCGGTAGGGGTTCACCACCTCCGCGAACGCCAGCAGCACGGACTTGTTGTAGAGGTCGAACATGTGACCGCCGACGATGGTGGGCTGGCGGCAGAAGTCCGCGAACGACACGGCGCGGACGATGCTCTCGGTTTCCAGCGCGATGTCGTCATCGAGGATGAGCACGTAGTCGCTCTTCGAGCCGTCCGGGCGGCCCTGCACGACCTCGTACATGTTGCGTGCGAAGCCGCCGGAGCCGCCCATGTTGGCCTGCCGGATCATGCGTAGCCGACCGTTCATGGCGGCCTCGGCGTCCGCGAACTCGGCTTCGTCCCGCACGAGCTTGTTGCCCTGGTCGACCACGATGAGCTCGTCGAGAATCGCGTCGAGCTCGCGGGCCGCCCCGATCGTGGCGATCGTGTTGACGCAGTAGTCGGGCCTGTTGAAGGTCGTGATGCCCAGGGTGACGCGCCCGACTGGACGGCCCTGCGACGCGACGAACCAGCCCGCTTCCACGAGGGTCAGCGCGTCGTCGTCGGCCACGAGGTCGAACCAGTACCAGCCGCCGTCGCCGAACGGGGACAGCGAGAGTTCGAACTCGTTCGTGGCCTCTCCGGACAGACGGCGGGACTCGACACGTTGGGCGACGCCGCGCGCGTTGGACCGGTACACGACGATGGCGCCGGGCCCGGACGACCGGACGCGCAGCACGACCTTCTCCGCCACCGTCCAGCGGCGCCAGTATCCGGCCGGGAACGCGTTGAAGTAGGAGCCCAGCGACGTCCGGGTGCCCGCTTCGACCCGAAGCGAACGGCGCGAGAGGATCGCGTCGGCGCGGGGCGTGCGCCCTTTCGCGGCCAGCACGACGCGAGGCTCCTCGGGTGCCTGGGGATCGACGGGGATGCCCGCCTTGTCCGGATTGAACGGGCCGTCGACGTAGAGGGGGAGCACGTCGAGGTCGTGGTTCGCGGGGAAGACGACCCGGGCCACCTCCCTCAACCCGACCGACTCCTGTCGGGGGGCCGTGGTGATGCCCGTGAGGTACTCCTGGGGTGCCTGCGAGGTCGTGGTCATGCGTCGATTCCTCCGCTCTGCAGGGCCGCGCCCTCGCTGAAATGGGGCCGGATCTTGTTGTCGAACATGGACAGGGCCGCACCGATGGCCATGTGCATGTCGAGGTACTTGTAGGTCCCCAGGCGCCCGCCGAAGAGAACCTGCTTCTCGTCGCGAGCCAGGTCGCGGTAGGTCAGGAGGCGTGCACGGTCGGAGGCCGTGTTCACGGGGTAGTAGGGCTCGTCTCCCCGGTCGGCGAAGCGCGAGTACTCGCGCATGATGACCGTCGCGTCACGGGTGTAGTCGCGCTCGGGGTGGAAGTGCCGGAACTCGTGGATGCGGGTGTAGGGCACGTCCATGTCGGCGTAGTTCATGACCGACGTCCCCTGGAAGTCCTCGACCTCGACGACCTCCTCTTCGAGGTCGATCGTCCGCCAGCCGAGCTCGCCCTCCGCGTAGGAGAAGTACCGGTCGACCGGCCCGGTGTACACGACCGGGACCTGGCCGAGGACGGAGCCGCGGGACAGCCCGTGGGTGTCGTCGAAGAAGTCGGTCGACAGGTGGAGTTCGATGCGGGGGTTGTCGACCATGCGCTCCATCCACGCGGTGTATCCGTCGACGGGGAGACCCTCGTGGGTGTCGCTGAAGTACCGGTTGTCGTAGGTGTAGCGCACCGGGAGCCGGGAGATGATCGAGGCGGGGAGATCCGCGGGATCGGTCTGCCACTGCTTGGCCGTGTAGTTCATGATGAACGCCTCGTAGAGGGGGCGCCCGATCAGGGAAATGCCCTTCTCGACGAAGTTTGCGGGCTCCCGTCCTCCAAGTTCGCTCGCCTGCTCCGCGATCAGCGCCCGCGCCTCGGTGGGGCTGAGGGCGGCCTGGAAGAACTGGTTGATGGTCCCGAGGTTCACCGGCATCGGGTACACGATGCCCTTGTGGGTCGTGTAGACGTGGTGGACGTAGTCGGTGAAGCGGGTGAACCGGTTCACGTACTCCCACACGCGCTCGTTCGAGGTGTGGAACAGGTGGGCGCCGTAGCGGTGCACCTCGATCCCCGTCCGCTCCTCCCGCTCGGAGTAGGCGTTGCCGCCGATGTGGGGTCGTCTTTCGACGATCGCGACCCGCAACCCGAGGTCGTTGGCCGCGCGCTCGGCGACGGTGAGGCCGAAGAGACCCGACCCGACGACGACGAGGTCCGCGTTCATTCCTGACTCCTGCCTGGCGTGGGGACGCCCCGTGGTGCCCTGGTGGTTTCCACAACATAGCGGACGCCCACCGGACCACGTCGCAGGCACGGCCAAGCCGGCCGGCCGGTCACCCAGTAGCCTGTCCGCGTGAGTCACACCCTCTCGAACATTGCGCTGATCTTCGTGTTCATCGGGGTGGGCGGCATCTTCGCAGCCGCCGAGATGGCACTGGTCTCGCTGCGCGACTCGCAGGTGCGCGCGCTGGCGGCCCGGGGCAAGCGTGGTCGGGCCGTCGTGAGCCTCGCCTCTGATCCCAACCGGTTCCTCTCGGCCGTCCAGATCGGGGTCACCCTGTCCGGCTTCCTGTCGGCGGCCTTCGGGGGCGCCACGCTGGCCGGCGACCTCGCGCCCGTCCTGGCGGGCTGGGGGCTGCCGGACGCGGTGGCTGAGCCGGTCGCGCTGGTCGCCATCACGGTCGCCATCTCCTACTTCTCGATCGTGCTGGGCGAGTTGACGGCGAAACGGCTGGCGATGCAGCGCGCGGAGGCGTTCGCCATGGCGCTGGCCCCCCTGGTCAACGTCATTGCCACGTTGACCCGTCCGGTCATCTGGTTCCTCGGAGTGTCGACCAACGTCGCGGTGCGCATTCTGGGAGGCGATCCCCGCGCCTCCCGGGAGGAGGTGACCGACGAGGAGTTGCGGGCCATGGTCTCGTCCTCGGTCACGCTGGGCGACGAGGAGCGCCAGATCGTCGACGAGGTGTTCGCCGCGGGCCAGGTCAGCCTGCGCGAGGTCATGGTGCCGCGCACGGAGGTGGACTTCCTCGACGGCGACCTGCCTGCTCATCGCGCCATCCGCGAGGTCGCGGTGGGCGCCCACTCGCGCTACCCCGTCGTGGGGCGTGACGTGGATGACGTCGTGGGCTTCCTCCACATCCGCGACCTCTTCGACCTGGACCCGTCCGAGCGCAACGCACCGGTCAGTCAACTGGTGCGCCCCGTGTCGTCCCTGCCTCAGACGGTCAAGATCCTGCGCGCTCTCTCGAAGATGCAGGCGAACAACGACCACATGGTCATCGTGCGGGACGAGTACGGGGGGACGGCCGGCATCGTGACGATCGAGGACCTCGTGGAGGAACTCATCGGCGACATCACCGACGAGTTCGACGTGCCGGGCCAGGACGGCAACGGAGCGGACAGCGACGACGTGGACGGCCTGGAGACCCTCGAGGAGTTCGGCGAGCACTTCGGGTTCATCCTGCCCGAGGGCCCCTACGACACGGTCGCCGGGTACGTCATGGCCCGGTTGGGTCGCCTGCCCGCCCTCGGCGACGTGGTGACGGCCGCACTCAAGCCGGTCCCGGCCAGGGGCGAGGGCGTCCCGGCCGAGGTGGTGGACTTCACCGTCACCGAACTGGACGGACGCCGCGCGTCCCGTTTCCGGCTCGCACGCCGGGGGCCTGCGCAGCCGGACATCTGAGCAGGGCGCAGCCGGACATCTGAGAAGGGGCGGTGCATTAGTCTGACGCTCAGGTCAAGGGAGGTGAGCGATGGCCGCCGACGACGGATCCGCCCTGCTCTCGTCTGATGGCGTCGGGGGCCTCCTGCACGCGGCGGTGCAGCACGCGGGCGGTTCGCTGGTCTCGTGGGCGCTGGAGCACATCGACACGAATCCGCACCGTTCCACCACGGCCACGTACAGCGCCATCGTGGAGTGGGCTTACGGGCGCCGCGAGGAACTGCTGGGGGTCAGCGCCCGGGCCCAGGGGCCAGTCGCCACCGACGAGCGCGCCGAGATCTTCGCCGACGGGGACCGGGAGGTGGCCGTGTGGCTCTACCCCCATGACCCGAACCTCCCGGGGCTCGCGCGCGTGGCCTACCCCGAGTCCATGGCGGCGGTGCTCAACGAGACGCACGCCGTAGCGGTCCCGGTGGCGGCCAGCGACCTCGATCTCGAGATGATCGGCTACCGGCCGCGGCGCAGGGCGGTCCTTCGCGTGGAAGTCCGGCAACCGCCGCAGACCTTCTTCGTCAAGGTCCTGCGGGAACGGCTCTTCCACGAGGTGTCACTGCGTCACCGACTGCTGCTCGAGGCCGGCATCCCCGCCCCCGAGGTGGTCGCGGCGACCCCGGACAACCTGCTGATTCTTCGGCAGCTGCCGGGGCGCCCGCTCTCGTTGGCAGTCTTCGACGACACCGACCCGTGTACGGCTGAGCAGCTCGTCGGCATCCTCGACGCGATGCCGGCCTCCGTGGCCCGTCTCGACCGCAGACCCCCCTGGGCGGACTCCGTTTCCCATTACGGGGAGATGGTCCTGGCGGCACTGCCGGCGCTCGAGCGACGGGTGGCCTGGATCGTCGGCCAGGTGGAGGCCGGGCTCGCGGGGATCCCGGAGGGGAACGAGCCGACCCACGGTGACTACCACGAAGGACAGGTGCACGTCGCGCGCGGAGCGGTGTGCGGCATCCTCGATGTCGACACGATCGGCCCCGGACGCCGTGCCGACGACCTCGCCTGCCTGATCGCCCACCTGTCCACCATCCAGCGGATGAACCCACGGCAGGAGGCCCGCGTCCACCACCTCCTGCGCACGTGGGTGCCGGCGTTCGACGAGCGCGTCGACCCGGTCGAATTGCGGCTCAGGGCGGCCGCGGTCATCGTTTCGCTCGCCACCGGGCCCTACCGTGGTCAGGAGCCCGACTGGGAGCGGGAGACATTGGGCATGATCGCTTCCGCCCAGGCCCTGGTGGAGCAAGTGAGTTGACCCAACGGGTAGGGCGTCACCCCTGATCAGCGCTAGGGTGAACGCATGACCGACCAAGCTGTTGCGCTTGCCGGCGACTTCCCGGCCCCCACCCTCCAGCAGTGGGAGAAAGAGGTCCTCAAGGTCCTCAACCGTCGACGTCCCGAAGGCAAGGAACTCACCATCGACCAGGCCCTGGCCCGGTTGCGCTCCACCACTGTGGACCGCCTGGTCATCGAGCCTCTCTACAGCCTCGACGGCGCTCCCGAGCCGCTGGGGTACCCGGGGATCATGCCCTTTGCCCGCGGGACGACAGTGCGCGCCGGCGCCGGGTGGGACGTCCGCGCCCTGCACGAGGATCCGGATGTCGCCGTCACCAATGCGGCCATCCTGGATGACCTGCAGCGCGGCGCCACGTCGATCTGGGTGCGCGTCGGGTCGGACGCCGTGGCCGTGGCCGACCTCCCTGCCGTCCTGCACGGGGTGCGGCCCGAGATGGCCGCAGTCTCGGTCTCCGCGGTCGAGGACCAGCAGGCCGCCGCCGAGGCCCTGGCGGACTTCTTCCGCGCCAGCGGGCAGGCCGACGCTGTTGTCGGCAACCTCGGCATCGACCCCCTCGCAGCTGCCGCCCGAACTGGTGAGCCCCCAGACCTCTCGGTGCTCGCCCCGGCGATCGGCCTCTCCCAGGAGTTCCCCGGCGTCCGGGCCCTGGTCGTCGATGTTCTTCCCTACGATGACGCCGGTTCCGGCGACGTCCAGCTGCTCGCCTACGCGGTCGCCACGGGAGTCGAGTACGTGCGGGCCCTCGCCGAGGCGGGCATTGAGCCCACGACGGCCTTCGGCCAGATCGCGTTCCGGGTCCCCGCCTCCACCGAGCAGTTCGTCACGATCGCGCGCCTGCGCGCGCTCCGACGCCTGTGGGCCCGCGTGGGTGAGGTGCTGGAGGTACCCGAGGCCGACCGGGGCGCCGTACAGCACGCCGTCACCTCGTGGCGCATGATCACGCGGGACGATGCCCACGTGAACCTGTTGCGCGGCACGATCGCCACGTTCGCGGCGGCCGTCGGCGGGGCCGAGATCATCACGACCCTGCCTTTCGACGCCGCCCACGGTCTGCCGACCGAGTTCAGTCGCCGCATGGCCCGCAACACCCAACTGGTGGCCGCGGAGGAGGCGAACCTCGGGAAGGTGACCGACCCCGCGGGCGGCGCCTGGTTCGTTGAGGCCATGACCGACCAGTTGGCCGCCGAGGGCTGGAAGCTGTTCCAGTCCCTCGAGTCGGCCGGCGGCATGGCCAAGGCGTTGACCGACGGCGTGGTGGCAGCCCAGGTGGCCGAGGTGGCCGCGGAGCGGGCCAAGCGCCTCGCCACGCGCAAGCAACCGATCACCGGAGTGAGCACGTTCCCCCTCGCAGAGGAGCCCGCGATCGACGTGAGAGCGCGCCCGGCTGCGCCGCAGCGCGGTGGACTCCCGGCAGTTCGGGATTCCGAGCTCTTCGAGGGTCTGCGTGACCGCATGGCCGCTGCCGGCCGTCCCGCCGTGTTCCTTGCTCGCCTCGGCGCCCGGCGGGACTTCGGCGGCCGCGAGCAGTTCACCGCCAACCTGCTCCTCGTGGGCGGGTTCGCCACGTCGGGCTGCGAGGGAGGCACGCCCGAGGAGATCGCGGCCGAGGCCCAACAGGCCGGTGCCCGGATGGTGATCCTGTGCAGCTCGGCGAAGGTCTACGCCTCGCAGGCGATGCCGGTCGCGCGGGCCCTGCGGGACGCCGGCGTGGAGACGGTCTTCATCGCCGGCCGGAAGTCCGAGGTTGCCGATGAGGCCGTCGACACCGTCATCGACGGAGAGGTCTTCGACGGAATGGACGTGGTGGCGTTCACCAACGCCACCCTGGATCGACTGGGGGCAGACAAGTGACCACCATCCCGCGTTTCGACTCGGTCGACCTGGGCCCCGCCCAGGTGCCGGCCGATGCCGCCGAGCGGTTCGAGCAGTTGCGCGACTCGCTGCCACGTTTCAGCTCGGGCTGGCAGACCCCGGAGCACATCCTCGTCCCGCCGCTCTACACCGACGAGGCGTACGCCGACGTGGACTTCCTGCACACGATGCCCGGCATCCCACCGTTCCTGCGGGGCCCGTACGCGACCATGTACGTGAACCAGCCGTGGACCATCCGGCAGTACGCCGGATTCTCGACGGCGGAGGAGTCCAACGCCTTCTACCGGCGGAATCTGGCGTCCGGCCAGAAGGGGCTCTCGATCGCGTTCGACCTCGCGACCCACCGGGGGTACGACTCCGACCACCCGCGCGTCGTGGGCGATGTCGGGATGGCGGGGGTCGCGGTCGACTCCATCCTTGACATGCGGCAGTTGTTCGACGGAATCCCGCTCGACCAGATGTCGGTGTCGATGACCATGAACGGCGCGGTGCTGCCCATTCTGGCGCTGTACGTCGTGGCGGCCGAGGAACAGGGCGTCCGGCCCGAACACCTCGCCGGGACCATCCAGAACGACATCCTCAAGGAGTTCATGGTCCGCAACACGTACATCTACCCGCCGACTCCGTCGATGCGGATCATCTCCGACATCTTCGCGTTCACCAGCGCCCACATGCCGAAGTTCAACTCCATCTCGATCTCCGGCTACCACATGCAGGAGGCCGGTGCGACCGCGGACATCGAGATGGCCTACACCCTGGCCGACGGCGTGGAGTACATCAGGGCCGGCCAGGCTGTCGGGCTCGATGTCGACAAGTTCGCGCCCAGACTCTCGTTCTTCTGGGCGATCGGCATGAACTTCTTCATGGAGGTGGCGAAGATGCGGGCCGCCCGCCTGCTGTGGGCGCGCCTCGTCCGCGAGTCGGGAGCCAAGAACCCGAAGTCGATGTCGTTGCGCACCCACAGCCAGACCTCGGGTTGGTCGCTCACGGCGCAGGACGTGTTCAACAACGTCATGCGCACCTGCCTCGAGGCGATGGCGTCCACCCAGGGGCACACGCAGTCCCTGCACACGAACGCCCTCGACGAGGCCATCGCGCTGCCCACGGACTTCTCGGCCCGCATCGCCCGCAACACTCAGCTGTTCCTTCAGCAGGAGTCGGGCACGACACGTTCGGTCGACCCGTGGGCAGGCTCGGCGTACGTCGAGAAGCTCACCCATGACCTGGCGCAGGCCGCGTGGAAGCTGATCGCCGAGGTCGAGGCCGCAGGCGGGATGGCCAAGGCGATCGAGGCCGGAATCCCGAAGATGCGCATCGAGGAGGCGGCAGCCCGCACCCAGGCACGCATCGACTCGGGTCGCCAGCCGCTCATCGGCGTCAACAAGTACATCGTCGAGAACGACGTCACGCCCGAGGTGCTCAAGATCGACAACGCGGCGGTGCGCGAGTCGCAGCTGGCCAAGTTGGCCAAGCTCCGGGCTGAGCGTGACCCAGTCGCGGTGGAGGCGGCGTTGGAGAAGCTCACGTGGGCCGCGGCCAACCCGGACTCCACCGATCCCGAGCGCAACCTGCTCAAGCTCTCGATCGACGCGGCCCGCGCCAAGGCGACGGTCGGCGAGATCTCCTCGGCGTTGGAGAAGGTGTTCGGGCGCTACACCGCGCAGATCCGTACGATCAGCGGTGTGTACAGTTCCGAGTCCGGTCAGTCGTCTGCGGTGGAAAAGGCGCGTGCCCTCGTGTCCGAGTTCGAGGCGGCCGAGGGGCGGCGTCCGCGCATCCTCGTGGCGAAGATGGGCCAGGATGGCCACGATCGTGGCCAGAAGGTGATCTCGACCGCGTTCGCAGACCTCGGGATGGACGTGGACGTCGGCCCGCTGTTCCAGACGCCGGAGGAGGTCGCCCGCCAGGCGATCGAGGCCGACGTCCATGTGGTCGGCGTCTCCTCGCTGGCCGCGGGCCACCTGACCCTCGTTCCGGCGCTCCGCAAGGAGCTGGACGCCCAGGGGGCTGAGGACATGATGATCGTCGTGGGCGGCGTCATCCCGGCGCAGGACTTCGACGAGCTGCGTGCCGCAGGCGCTGACGCGATCTTCCCGCCGGGCACGGTCATCCCCGAGGCCGCCATCGAGATGCTGGGCCAGCTCGTGGAGCGTGCGAAGGCGTGAGCAGGCACCCGAGGGTCGAGGAGTTGGCGGCCGGAGTGGTCGCCAACTCCCGGCCGATGATCGCGAAGGCGATCACCCTGGTCGAATCATCGCGTCCCCGGGACCGGGAGCGCGCCAAGCGCCTGCTGGGCGCGCTACGCGAGCACACGGGGAACGCCGTGCGTGTCGGGATCTCGGGCGTGCCCGGTGCGGGCAAGTCCACGTTCATCGATGCGATGGGGCGCAGCCTCGTCCGCAGTGGCCATCGCGTCGGCGTCCTCGCGGTCGACCCTTCGTCGAGTCGTACGGGTGGCTCGATCCTCGGTGACCGGACCCGCATGGGGGAGTTGGCCGCCGAGGAGAACGTCTTCATCAGGCCATCGCCGTCCGGGAACCACCTCGGCGGGGTCGCCCGCGCGACGCGCGAGTCGATGCTCGTCCTCGAGGCTGCGGGCTATGACGTGATCCTCGTGGAGACCGTCGGCGTCGGCCAGTCCGAGGTCGCGGTGGCAGGCATGGTCGACACGTTCCTGCTCATCACCTTGGCCCGGGCGGGTGACCAGCTCCAGGGCATCAAGCGGGGCATCCTCGAGATGGCCGACGTCATCACGGTGAACAAGGCAGACGGGGACCACGAGGTTGAGGCGCGCGTGGCCGCCCGCGAACTCAAGGGCGCCATGCGGCTGATCACCTCCGATCCCACCGCGCGGCGTCCACCGGTGCTGACGTCCAGTTCGCTCACCGGCAAGGGACTGGACGAGGTGTGGCAGGCGATCGTGGAGCACCGGCACTACCTGGAGGAGCACGGCGGGCTCGCGGCACGGCGCAACGCGCAACAAATCGGGTGGCTGTGGGCCCTCGTCGAGGACGCCCTCCTGCAGGGCGTCCGGACGTCGTCCCGGGTCAGGGCCTTGCGCCCGGACATCGAGACGCTCGTCGGGCATGGCGAGCTGTCGGCCCTCGAGGGGTCGGAGCAGTTGTTGAGGGCCTTCCTGGCCGACGTCGACTCCCTGTGGCCGAGCGAGCCCCGCGCGGGCCTCGTGGACGCCTGACGCGCGATGGCCGGCATCGACTGGGGCGCCCTCCGGGCCGCGGCCGCGGACGTCCGGGCCGCCGCCTACGCACCGTACTCTCACTACGGCGTGGGGGCCGCAGGCCTGGCCGCTGACGGCCGCGTCGTGGTGGGCTGCAACGTCGAGAATGCCTCGTACGGCGTCACGCTGTGCGCCGAGTGTGGGCTGGTCTCGGACCTGGTGGCTGGCGGGGGAGGACGCCTCGTGGCGTTCACGTGCCTGGGACCGGGCGACGAATTGATCATGCCCTGCGGACGTTGTCGGCAGCTGCTCTGGGAGCACGGTGGCGCCGACCTGATGGTGGACACGCCGCAGGGCGTGCTGCCGATGATCGCGGTGTTGCCGCAGGCGTTCGGGCCGGAGGCCCTCGCTGCCGCTACTTCTCCTTGACGACCGGCCAGATTCCGTCGAACGTGATGGTGTAGCCGAAGCCGTGGGCGACGATGTAGCTCAGTCCCAGGAACACGGCGAGCAGCACCACGGCGAACGCGAGGTAGGCAAGTGCCCGGTGCACGGCCGACGGCAGGCCGGCCCCCGCACTGTCGGGAACGTGGGCCGCGGCGAGCTGCCGGATCCCCACGGAGAAGAGGGCCGGGAGGCCCGATCCCAGCACCAGCCCCACGACCAGGACCTTCCAGGCGGCGTCCAGCGCGGCGAAGACCTGGTTCACGAGACTCTCACTTCACTGGGCGGGTTCGGGGTGGGCTCCCACTCGTCGTTGACGTTGCCGGGGTGAACGGGCTCGCGGCGGGAGTGCAGGAACATCCACGCGGCCAAGGCAACCATGAGAACGAAGATCGTGAGCGGCCCGACGACCTCTCCCAACTGGTGCCCGATGAACCACATGACCGCTCCGACCAGGCCGGCCATCGGCAGCGTGATGAGCCACGCCATCCCCATCCTGCCCGCGACCCGCCAGCGGACCTCCGCTCCCTTGCGGCCCATCCCGCTGCCCAGGATGGAACCGGTGGCGACGTGGGTTGTCGACAGCGCAAAGCCCAACTGGCTCGAGGCGAGGATGATGGCTGCAGAGGACGCCTCGGCCGCCATGCCTTGCGGGGGCGAAATTTCCACGAGGCCCTTACCCATCGTGCGGATGATGCGCCACCCGCCGATCCAGGTGCCCAGGGCGATCGCGAAGGCGCAGGAGAACTTGACCCAGAACGGAATCGAGTGGGTGTCGGACCAGGCGCCGCTGGCGAAGAGCGCGAGCGTGATGACGCCCATCGTCTTCTGCGCGTCGTTGGTGCCGTGCGACAGCGACACCAGGGACGCGGTCCCGATCTGGCCCCACCGGAAGCCGGAGTTGAGGACGCTCTCGGCGACGCCGCGGCTGATCCGGAAGACCAGCCACGTCCCGACCGTGGCCACGAGGGCGGCGATCACGGGGGAGAACAAACCGGGCAGGATGACCTTGCCCACCACGCCGTCGAGCTTGGGGCCGTCGCCGATCCACTTCACGCCCTCGGTCCCGAGGCCGGCGATCGTGGAACCGATCAGGCCACCGAACAGGGCGTGCGAGGAACTGGACGGCAGGCCGAACAGCCAGGTGAGGAGGTTCCACACAATGGCGCCCACCAGCCCGGCCAGGATGATGAGCATCAGGGCGTGGCCCCCGTCGGTGAGCAACTCGGCCCGGGGGGTCCCGTCGGGGTTCTGGATCCGGATGACGGCGTTGGTGACCGTGAGGGCCACCTCCACCGACAGGAAGGCTCCGACCAGGTTGAGGATCGCGCACAGGGTGACGGCAACCTTGGGGGTCAGGGCACGGGTGGCGATCGACGTGGCCATCGCGTTGGCGGTGTCGTGGAACCCGTTGGTGAAGTCGAAGGACAGTGCCGTCACGACGACCAAGCTCAACAGGAGGAACTCGGGGGTCACGTCGTCCATCGTAAGCCCGTTCGTTCACCTTGCGGCCACCTGCCCGTAACCGGTTGCCGTGGAGGTTGGGCGAGGCGAGGCGTCCGCCCGGCCTGCAATACACTCGCGCGCATGACCTCCTCGATCCTGACCTGCGCCGCGTGGCCGTACGCCAACGGACCCCGCCACATCGGCCACGTCTCGGGTTTCGCCGTGCCCTCGGACGTCTTCGCCCGTTATCAGCGGATGGTCGGGAACGACGTGCTGCTCGTGTCGGGGACCGACGAGCACGGCACCGCGATCCAGGTCAAGGCGGACGCCGAGGGTCTCACCGCGCGCGAGACCGCCGACAAGTACCACCAGATCATCACCGAAGACCTGCAGGGGCTGGGTCTGAGCTACGACCTGTACACCCGGACGACGACGGTCAACCACCGCCAGGTCGTGCAGGAGCTCTTCCGGGCGCTCCATGCCAACGGGTACGCGGTCGCCCACACGCAGATGGGCGCGATCAGCCCGTCGACGGGCCGCACGCTCGCGGACCGCTACATCGAGGGCACCTGCCCGCTCTGCGGCGCCGAGGGGGCCCGCGGCGACCAGTGCGACGCGTGCGGCAGCCAACTCGACCCGATCGACCTGAAGAGCCCCCGGTCCCGCATCGACGGCGAGGTGCCGGTGTTCGTCGAGACCGAGCACTTCTTCCTCGACCTGCCGGCGCTGGCGGAGAAACTCCAGGAGTGGCTCGACACGCGGACCGACTGGCGTCCGAACGTCATCCGCTTCAGCAAGCAGTTCGCCAAGGACCTCAAGCCCCGCGCCATCACCCGCGACCTCGACTGGGGCGTCCCGATCCCGCTCGAGGGCTGGGTCGACGACCCCATGAAGCGGATCTACGTGTGGTTCGACGCCGTGACGGGCTACCTCTCGGCGTCGGTGGAGTGGGCCCGGCGCAGCGGGGACCCGGACGCGTGGAAGCGCTTCTGGACCGGGAGCCAGGCCGAGTCCTACTACTTCATGGGCAAGGACAACATCACCTTCCACACCGTCATCTGGCCCGGGATGCTGATCGGCGCCAACGGGGAGGGCGCCCGCGGCGGCCAGCCGTCTGCGTTCGGCCGGCTCGACCTGCCGACCGAGATCGTCTCGAGCGAGTTCCTCACCATGTCGGGTTCGAAGTTCAGCTCCTCGCGCAACCGCGTCATCTACGTGCGCGACTTCCTGCGGGAGTTCGGGCCGGACGCCCTGCGCTACTACATCGCCGTCGCCGGCCCGGAGAACCAGGACACGGATTTCACCTGGGAGGAGTTCGTCCGGCGGGTGAATTTCGAGCTGGCCAACGAGTGGGGGAACCTCGTCAACCGGTCGGTGTCGATGGCGCACAAGAACGTCGGCGCGATCCCGGCGGCGACGAAGGTCACCGACGCCGACACCGCTCTCCTGGCAGCCTCGGCCGCCGCCTTCGACACGGTGGGGGAGTTGCTGGGGCGGGCGAAGTTCAAGCAGGCGATCTCCGAGGTCATGCGGATCGTGGGGCTGGCGAACAAGTACCTGTCCGACCAGGAGCCCTGGAAGCTCAAGGACGACCCTGAGCGGCGCGACACCGTCCTCCACACCGCCCTCCAGGTGGTGCAGGACTGCAACACGATGATGACCCCGTTCCTGCCCCACTCCGCGCAGAAGGTCTTCGAGGCCCTCGGCGGGACCGGTGTCTGGGCAGCGCAGCCGCAGATGGTGACCGTCGACGAGGAGGGCGGGCCCAGCTACCCCGTGCTCACCGGCGACTACGTCAACCAGCTCGCGCGCTGGGAGTCCCGGCCGATCGAGGTGGGACGTCCACTGGCCAGGCCGACGCCGATCTTCGCGAAGCTCGACGAGAAGCTCAGCCAGACCGGGCCGAGCTGGGCGCCCGTCGCCTGACGCCGGGGTGGGTCAGGACGACGCGGCGTCCGCCTGCCGCCCGTAGCGGGACGCCAGCGCCGAGCACGCCATGAGCTGGGCCTGGTGGAAGACCATCAGGGGCAGCATGATCAGGCCGATGGGCTGCCCGGCGAAGAGGACCATCGCCATGGGGAGACCCGTCGCCAGGGACTTCTTGGTGCCGCAGAACTGGATCGCGATGGCATCGCCGCGGTCGAAGCCCATTCGCCGTGCGACGGCCCAGGTGAGCCACAGCATCCCGGCGAGCACCATGAGGCACACGACGGTGAGGATCGCGATGTCGCCGGGACCGACCATGCCCCAGATGCCCTCCCTGATCCCGGCGGAGAACGCGGCGTACACGACCAGGACGATGGTGCCCTGGTCGAACAGCTTCAGCTTCTTGTGCCCTTCGACGAACCTCGCCGTCCAGGGCCGGGAGACTTGTCCGATCACGAAGGGGACGAGGATCTGCACCACGATGTCGAGCACCGAGTCCAGCCCGATCGGCGCGTTGCCGGTGGTGTTCATGAGCGCGATCGCGAGCAGGGGGGTCAGGAAGACGCCGAGCAGGTTGGAGGCGGAGGCGCTGACGATGGCGCCGGCCACGTTGCCGCGGGCGATCGACGTGAAGTTGATCGACGACTGCACCGTCGACGGCACGAGCGTGACGTAGAGCAGTCCCGGGTAGATCGCCGCCGGGATGATCGCGGGGGACAGCAGCCCCAGCCCGAGCCCGACCAGCGGGAACAGGACGAACGTGAAGGCCAGGATGGTCAGGTGGAGGCGCCAGTGCCTGAGACCGCGCAGGGCCTCCTCGGGGTGCATGCGGGCGCCGTAGAGGAAGAACAGGACGAAGATCGCGACCTTCGTCCCCCACGCCAGCACGTCGATCCAGGCCCCCCGGGCCGGGAGGAACGACGCCACGACGGCAGCCGCGATGATCGCCACGAGGAACAGGTCGATGCGGAACTTGCTGCGGGCGGCCACGGCGACCACCCTAGACCCCGTGCCCCCGGACAACCCGCGACTGTACCCCGTGACCGACCCCGCCGACCCGCGGCTCGGCGACTACGTGGCGCTGCGGGACGCGTCCCTGCGCCGTTCGCTGGAGAGTGATCGGGGGCTCTTCATCGCGGAGGGGGAAAAGGTCATCCGGCGCGCCGTCGAGGCGGGCCACCGGCCCAGGTCGTTCCTCCTCGCCGAGCGGTGGATCGCGGGACTGTCGGACCTGCTCGACCGGCATCGGGACGTTCCGGTCTACGTCGTGGACGAAGACCTCGCCGAGCGCGTGACCGGCTTCCACGTCCACCGGGGGGCGCTGGCGTCGCTGCACCGTGCGGCCCCGACCCCGATGACGGCCCTGCTCGGCCTGGACCGTCTCGTGCTGGCCGAGGACATCGTGGACCACACCAACGTGGGCGCGCTCATCCGCAACGCCGCCGGGCTCGGCTGGGACGGCGTCCTGCTGGCGCCCCGTGCCGCGGATCCGCTCTACCGGCGGTCGGTCAAGGTGAGCATGGGCACGGTGTTCTCCCTGCCGTGGGCGCGTGTCGACGACTGGGCGACGGCGATCCCCACCCTGCAGGATGCGGGCTTCACGGTCGCCGCCCTCGCGCTCACCGCGGACGCCGTGGCGCTCGGCGAGGTCGTGGCGCGCGGCGTCCCGGACCGGTTCGTGCTCGCGGTGGGTACCGAGGGGGCCGGGCTGTCGCCGCGCTGGCTCTCTCAGGTGGACCTGGTGGTGCAGATCCCCATGCACCACGGCGTGGACTCCCTGAACGTGGCGGCAGCGACAGCCGTGGCGTGCTGGGCGCTCGGCCCCCGCCGGTAGGGTCCTCGCGCCGTCAGCTCTCCGCCGCAGGCAGTCAGCCGTCCGCGGAGGTCCTGCGGGGCTCCACCGGCCAGCTGTCCGGGTACAGGTGGGCCAGGGACTCCTGGATCTCGGTGAGCTTGCGGCGGGAGCGGGCCGAGAGCCGGTCGCCGAAGACGATGCCGTTGAGGTGGTCGGTCTCGTGCTGCAGGCACCGGGCCAGCAGGCCGGTCCCCTCGATGCGCACGGGGTTGCCCCACACGTCCTGGCCGACGCAGGTGGCATGATCCGGTCGGGCGAGCGGCTGGTAGGCGCCCGGGTAGGACAGGCACCCTTCCTCCGAGGACTCCAGGCGGCGGTCGCGCCCCTGGGGTGTGGTGGTGACCGGGTTGCAGACGGCTCCGTACTGGTGGCGATCGTCGGCGTCCGGGCAGTCGTAGATGAACAGCGAGATACCGCGCCCGACCTGGGTGGCGGCCAGGCCGACGCCCTGGGACACCCTCATGGTGGCGAACATGTCCCGCACGAGGTCGCGCAACGCGTCGTCGAAAACCGTGACGGGTTCCGTCGGGGTGTGCATGACGGGCTCGCCCCAACGCGTGACGCGCAGCAGGCGTCCTCCCGTCATCAGGTCCTCGATCCCCATCGCGACTCTCCCTCGTCTCGGCTCATGGCTCCCGAGGGCCCATTCTGGCACGCTGGCGCCATGACGCCCGGGGAAGTGGATGGCTTGACGCCGCTCGTCGACGCCTGGTGCGACCACCTCGCCCTCGAGCGCAACCTGTCGGCCCACACGGTCCGGGCTTACCGGGGGGACCTCGCCGACCTCACGGGCTTCCTGGCGGGCCGGGGCCTGAGCGGGTGGCGGACGGTTGACATGCGTCTGCTGCGCCAGTGGCTCGCCGCGCTCCATGACGCGGGCGCCGGGCGTGCCACGATCGCCCGACGGGCCGCGGCCGTCCGTGTGTTCTTCGGCTGGGCGCGCGAGACGGGTGCCCTGGAGAGCGACCCGGCCGCGGGGCTGAGGTCGCCCCGGACATCCCGGATACTCCCCCCCACCCTCGACCGCCGAGCGGCCCGCGGGCTCTTCGAGCACCTCGAGGAGCGCGTGGTGGACGCAGCGGGGACGGGCGACCGTGCGGTCGCGCTGCGGGACCGCGCGATCATCGAGGTGCTGTACTCCACCGGCATTCGGGTCTCGGAGTTGTGCGGGCTCGACCGGGGCGGCATCGACGGCGACCGCGGCCTCGTGCGCGTGGTGGGCAAGGGTGACCGGGAGCGTGGGACGCCGCTCGGGGATCCGGCTCGCCGTGCGCTGGCCGACTGGCTGGCCGTCCGGCACGTTCTGGCCGGGCCTGGCTCGGGTGAGGCGGTGTTCCTGGGGCGTCGGGGAGCCCGCATCGACCCCCGCGTGGTGCGCCGCATCGTGCACGCGACCCTGGCGGCCGTCCCCGACGCACCCGACCTCGGACCTCACGGGCTGCGGCACGCCATGGCGACCCACCTGCTCGAGGGTGGTGCCGACCTACGCAGCGTCCAGGAGATCCTGGGCCACGCGTCGCTGGCCACCACACAGATCTACACGCACGTCACCACCGAGCGCCTCCGTCAGGCCTTCCGTCAGGCCCACCCGCGCGCCTGACCTTCACCAGAACCCCTCCGGGTCCACAGGGCTTGTGCCCGACTTCACCCCGAAGTGGAGGTGGCACCCCGTCGACCATCCCGTTGTCCCCACCCAACCCACCACCTGCCCTCGCGACACCCGCTGGCTCCGGGCCACGCCGTAGCCCTGGGCGTGCAGGTAGGTCGTCGACAGCCCACCGCCATGGTCGATCACCAGGCGCCATCCGCCCGACGCGTCGTAGCCGACGTGGGTCACGACCCCGTCGGCCGCGGCCCGGAACGGCGTGCCGCACGGGGCCGACAGGTCGACCCCGGCGTGGAGCCGCCACTCCCGGAAGATGGGATGGAGCCGCATCCCGAACGCCGAGGTGACGCGCGCGTCGAGCGGTCGTGCCAATCGTCCCGGGCTGGACTCCACCAGGGCGCCGAGCGCGCTCAGCGCGGCGCGCCGGGCAGCGCGTGCGGCGACCCCCGCGGCGGCGTCCGCGGGCAGGAGCCTCACCGACGTGTCGCCGGCCAGGAGGGTGCGCGGGTCGAGGTAGTTCTCGCCCCGCCGAAGCCCCCAGTGGAGACACGCGGACGCCGCGCAGGCATGACCGGCCGCCAGCCTCCCCACCGCTTGTCCGCGCGTGACACGCTCACCGACCATCACCGTGGCCTCCACGGGCTCCAGCGTTGAACGCACCTCCCCGTGACTGATGACGAGGACCGGGCGGCCGGCGATCATCCCCGCAAAGGACACCACCCCGTCCGCGGGCGCCACGACCTCCGTGCCCACCGCGACGGCCAGGTCCACCCCCCGGTGCCCCGGCTCCCACGGAAGCGGCGGCGGCTCGAACCCGCGCACCTCGGGCCCTGACACGGGGGGCTGGCCCACCACCCCCGTCAAGGCCCACGCCGGGATTGCCCCGACCCCCGTCAGCAGCACCGTCACGGCGGCCGTCACGCTGAACCAGCGTCTGCGCATGATCCCTCCCACCCCCACGTTAGGAACGGCGCGCCACGCCCAAGCTGTCCAGCGGACCAGGCTCGTCACCGGGCCCGAACTCACCCGGGCCCCGTTCTCACCCGGCCCCGTTCCCACACGGCCCCGTTCCCACACAGCCCGGCCGGCGCGCTGCATGATGGGGGCGTGCAATCCAGAGCCCGTCGACACTCATTCGCCCTGCGGTTCGCGGCGATCCTTTCCGTGGGAACTCTCCTTGCGGCGCCGGGCTGTGCCCGCGTGAGCGCGGTCCCGTCGGCGAAACCGGTATCGGGCTCCGCCACTGCGGCGTCCGCCACTGCGGCGTCCGCCACCGCGGCGTCCGCCACCTCGGCGCTCGACGCCGTCATGACCGCGGCAACTCCTGCCACGGGGGAGGCTGTGAAGAAGCCTGCCTCGGTGGAGGTTGTGAAGAAGCCTGCCCCGACAACGGCGTCGGCGACAGCCGCCCAGAAGGTGCGGCCGACCAAGACGCCGACCCTGTCCCCGCCGGCCGCCTGTTCCCTTCCTGCGGCCCTCCTCGGCAAGGACCTGACGGCCGTTCCCACCACCGATCACGTGATCGCCCTCACCTTCGACGGCGGTGGCAGCGATGCGGCGGCCGACTCGATCCTGGCCGCGCTCGAAGAGGCGGAGGTACCCGCCACCTTCTTTCTCACCGGGGACTTCGTGAAGCTCTTCCCGTCCACGGCGCAACGGATCGCGTCCGGCTACCCCATCGGGAACCACACGCAGAACCACCCTGACCTCACCACGCTCAAGGCCGCTTCAGTGCGCGCGGAGATCGCCGCGGGGGAGGCGTCGATCCGGCGCGTGACGGGGGTCGACCCGCGTCCGTACTTCCGCTTCCCGTACGGCGCGGTGAACAGCCGGGTCATCGGCCTCGTGAACGACGCCTGCTACGTCCCCTTCCGCTGGACCGTCGACACCCTCGGCTGGAAGGGAACGTCCGGCGGCATGAGTGCCGAGTCCGTGACCAGCCGCGTCCTCGCCGGGGCGAAGTCGGGCGCCATCATTCTCATGCACCTGGGCAACAACCCCGACGACGGCTCGACGCTGGACGCCGACGCGCTGCCCGAGATCATCGAGAGCCTGCGAGCCGGCGGTTACACGTTCGTCACGCTGGAAGAGGTCCTGGCCGACGTGCCCTGAGCTCTGGCCTCCGGGGGGAAAACGCCTGAGTTGGAGCGTGGAGGACCCCGGTTCTACACTGCACCCAGCGGCCCGGCCGATCCGGGTCGACTTCGCATGCAGTCCCACCGCCGAGGGCGGGCCTGCCCCCGCGGTCCCCGGCACCGGGGTGGGGGAGGGCGACTGTGTCAGGCGGACCGAAGCGTTCGGTCCGGACAACCAAGGGCGGTCCCGCCTTGCGCCCTGGTGCGCGGACGGTCCGCCAGGAAAGGAACGGCCATGGCCGTCGTCACCACACGCCAGTTGCTCGAGAGCGGTGTCCACTTCGGACACCAGACCCGCCGCTGGAACCCGAAGATGAAGCGCTTCATCTTCGGCGAGCGGAACGGCATCTACATCATCGACCTGCAGTTGTCGCT
>CAZZGU010000015.1:0-20427 GCA_964653755.1 uncultured Nigerium sp.
CTTTGTACGCCACGGCGGGCGGCCGTCCGGGGGTGGCTCAACCCTCGGAGCGCCAGGGACCTGCTCGAGCGCCCTGGTCTCGCCGCGCCGGGTGAGGGCAGCGCCGCCGGTTGGAGCCGTGGCACGTGTCCTCACCCGGCGTCGCCCGCGCCGATGGTGAGACGAATGTTGCTGATGGTGGCCATGATGGTCTCCCTTTCTGGAGGTGCGGAGAGGCGGGGGCAGGCCAGCGAGGCGCGACGACGTCGAACCGGTCTCGCGGCCGGGGGGTGGCTGTCCAAGGGGGCAGCGGGGGCCTGGGAAGGCCTTGCGCAGCGCGGGAGTGAAGTGAAACCTGGCCCAAGTATCAGCGCGGTCACGGTGCTCGTCAAGGGTTGCGGCCTCCCGCACGTGCCCAGGCCGCCCTGCGTCGGGGTCGCCGGTTCGCGGCGCCCGTGACGCCGAGAGGTTGACGGTTCAGCGTTCGATCCGCATACTCGTCGCATGCCGTTCGCCCGCACGACCCAGACCGTGGCCCCCCGCCACGCCGCTGCGTCGGGCGTCCGATCGTTCGTCATGTGTCGCGCGTCCTGACGCGCGCCCCGCTCCCACCATCCGCCGGGCCCGTAGTGCCCGGACGCGGTGAGGTTGACGCCCCCCACGGATGACGGAGTGCTGACGGGTCCCCACCCACCGAGGACCCCATGGCCAGCACTGAACCAATCGTCACCCGATCCCGGGTGTCCCCACCCCGTGACAACCGCAGCAACGGCCAGTGGGCCGTGGCCGGCCCGGCACCCCTCAACCACAACGAGGAGTTCAAGGCCGCCGATAACGGGCTCAACGTCCGCGAGCGCGTCGAACGCATCTACGCCGTCGAGGGCTTCGACTCCATCCCCGCTGACGACCTGCACGGACGTTTCCGCTGGTGGGGCCTCTACACCCAGCGCAAGCAGGGCATCGACGGCGGGCGCACCGCGTCCCTGGGCCCCGACGAGCTCTCCGACCGGTACTTCATGCTGCGGGTGCGTCTCGACGGCGGGGCGGTGACCACCGACCAACTGCGGACGCTGGCGTCCATCGCGACGGACTACGCCCGCGAGACGGCCGACATCAGCGACCGCCAGAACATCCAGTACCACTGGATCCGCATCGAGGACGTCCCCGCCATCTGGGCCCGGCTCGAGGCGTCGGGCATGCAGACGACGGAGGCGTGCGGCGACACGCCTCGCGTCATCCTCGGGTCGCCGGTCGCCGGGATCGCCGCCGACGAGATCATCGACCCCACCGCGGTCATCGACGAGATCGTGGCCCGCTTCATCGGCGACCCGGAGCTGGCGAATCTGCCGCGCAAGTTCAAGTCGGCGATCACCGGACACCCGAGCCTCGACGTCGTCCACGAGATCAACGACATCTCGCTGGTCGGCGTCGTTCACCCCGAGTTCGGCCCGGGCTACGACCTGTGGGTCGGCGGCGGACTGTCGGTCGCGCCCCGTCTGGCCGAGCGGCTGGGCGCCTTCGTGCGGGCCGACCAGGCCCCCGAGGTATGGCACGGGGTCGTGCGACTGTTCCGCGACTACGGCTATCGCCGGCTGCGCACCAAGGCGCGGCTGAAGTTCCTGCTGGCCGAATGGGGGCCCGAGCGCTTCCGGCGTGTGCTGGAGGAGGAGTACCTCGGGTACGCCCTGGCCGACGGGCCGGCCCCGGCAATCCCGTCGACGCCGGGCGACCACGTCGGCGTCCACGAGCAGGCCGACGGACGCCGCTACGTCGGCGTCGCGCCGACCGTGGGCCGGGTGAGCGGGACGATCCTCGCGCGCGTCGCCGACCTCGCCGAGGCCGCCGGATCGCGCCGCGTCCGGTTCACGCCGCACCAGAAGTTGCTCGTCCTCGACGTCGAACCGGACGCCGTGGGCGCCCTGACCGCGGGGCTCGAGGCCCTCGGGCTGACCGCCACCCCGAGCCCGTTCCGGCGTTCGACGATGGCCTGCACCGGGATCGAGTACTGCAAGCTCGCCTTCGTCGAGACCAAGGCGACGGCGGCGTCCACGATCGTCGAACTGGAGCGGCGCCTGGCCGGGGTCGACCTGCCGCCGATCAGCCTCCACCTCAACGGCTGCCCGAACTCGTGCGCCCGCATCCAGGTCGCCGACATCGGGCTCAAGGGACAGTTGCTCAAGGGCGAGGACGGCGCCGACGAGTTCGCGTTCCAGGTGCACCTGGGGGGTGGGCTGGCTGCGTCCGACCGAGAGGAGGCGGGGCTGGGGCGGACGGTCCGCGGACTGAAGGTGGCCTCCGCTCAGCTACCTGACTACGTCGAACGCGTCGTGAGAAGCTTCGTGGCGTCGAGGGTCGACGACGAATCGTTCGCCGTGTGGGCGCACCGGGTGGACGAGGCGGCCCTGCGATGAGCCGCGACGTGGTTGCGGCAGGCTCAACCGGCGTGTCGGCAGGCATGACCGGGGTGGCAGGCTCGACCGGGGTCGCAGGCTCGACCAGCGTGTCCACAGGATCGACCGGGATGCCCGGGCACGGGCCTGGACGCGTCCGCACCCCACGTGAGCTGCGCGCCCTGGCGGAGGAGGCGGCCGTCCGGCTCGCCGCCGCCACCGCCGAGGAGGTGGCGGCGTGGGCGTCCGCGACGTTCGGGCGGAGCCTGGCGGTGGCGTGCTCGATGGCCGGCGACACGGTCGTGCCGCACCTGGTGTCACGGTTCGCGCCAGGGGTGGACGTGCTGTTCCTGCAGACCGGGTACCACTTCGCCGAGACGCTTGGCACCCGCGATGCGCTCGCGGTCTCTGCTGACGTGACGATCGTCGACGTCTGGCCGCGGCACACCGTGGCCGAGCAGGACGCCGCCCACGGCCCTCGGCTGCACGCCCGCGACCCGGGCGCGTGCTGCGCACTGCGCAAGGTCGAGCCGATCGAGCGCGAACTGGCGACCTACGAGGCCTGGGTCACCGGCGTCCGACGCGAGGACAACGCCCTGCGCACCCACGCCGGCCTCGTCGAGTGGGACGAGCGCCACCAGATGGTGAAGGTCAACCCGATCGCCGCCTGGTCTTTCGATGAGCTCCTTGACTACGCCGGACGCCACGGCGTCCCGGTCAACCTGCTGCTGTCCGACGGGTACCCGTCGATCGGCTGCGAGCCCTGCACCCGGCGCGTCGCGCCCGGTGAAGACCCCCGTGCCGGCCGTTGGGCCGGCCTCGCCAAGACAGAATGCGGACTCCACACATGACCCACGCAACCCCCCACCCGGCGGCACCGACGGCGTCCGCCTTGACGGCGATCACCCTGCCTGCGCCCACCTCCCGGCGCCTCACCCATCTGGCGGAGCTGGAGAGCGAGGCGATCCACATCTTCCGCGAGGTGGTCGCGGAGCTCGAGCGCCCCGTGCTGCTGTTCAGCGGCGGCAAGGACTCCGTCGTCATGCTCCACCTCGCGGCCAAGGCCTTCTGGCCGGGGCCACTGCCGTTCCCGGTGCTGCACGTCGACACCGGGCACAACTTCCCCGAGGTGCTCGACTACCGCGACGCGACCGTGGAGCGGCTCGGGCTGCGGCTCCTGGTCGCCCGCGTCCAGGACTACCTCGACGACGGACGCCTCACCGAGCGCGCCGACGGCACCCGCAACCCGCTCCAGACCCAGCCGCTGCTGGACGCCATCGCCGAACACCGCTTCGACGCGGTCTTCGGGGGCGGACGCCGCGACGAGGAGAAGGCCCGGGCCAAGGAGCGCGTCGTCAGCCTGCGCGACGAGTTCGGGCAATGGGACCCGCGCAACCAGCGCCCCGAGCTCTGGAACCTCTACAACCCCCGACACCGCCCCGGCGAGCACGTGCGGGTCTTCCCGCTCAGCAACTGGACCGAGCTCGACATCTGGCGCTACATCGCCGCCGAGGGAATCGACCTGCCGGCGTTGTACTACGCGCACGCCCGCGAGGTCGTGCTGCGTGACGGCATGTGGCTCGCCATCGGGCCGTCGGTCCAGCCGCGCGTCGGCGAGCGGCCCGAGATCCGGCAGGTGCGTTACCGGACGGTCGGCGACATGTCGTGCACGGGCGCCGTCGAGTCGACGGCCGCGACCGTGGCCGACGTGCTTGCCGAGGTCGCCACCACCCGCATCACCGAACGGGGCGCGACCCGCGCCGACGACCGGCTCACCGAGGCCGCCATGGAGGACCGCAAGAAGGAGGGGTATTTCTGATGGGCGTTTCGACAGGCTCAACCGGCGTTTCGACTGGCTCAACCGGCGTTTCGACGCTGCTCCGCCTCGCCACCGCCGGATCGGTCGACGACGGCAAGTCCACGCTGGTGGGTCGCCTGCTGCACGATTCGAAGTCCGTGCTCGCCGACCAACTCGCCGCGGTGGAACGTGTCTCGGCGGAGAAGGGGCTCGGCATCGTGGACCTCGCGCTGCTCACCGATGGCCTGCGCGCCGAACGCGAGCAGGGCATCACGATCGACGTCGCCTACCGCTACTTCGCGACGCCGAGGCGAACGTTCATCCTGGCCGACTGCCCCGGGCACGTGCAGTACACGCGCAACACGGTGACCGGACTGTCGACGGCAGACGCCCTCGTGCTGCTCGTCGACGTCCGCAAGGGAGTCCTGGAGCAGACCCGCCGGCACCTCGCCGTCGCAGCCCTGCTCCGGGTGCCGCACGTGATCGTCGCCGTCAACAAGCTCGACCTCATCGGTTACGACGAGGCGATCTACGGTCGGGTCGCCGACGAAGTGGCGCGCGTGGCGTCCGATCTCGGCCTGCCGGCCGTGACTTCGCTGCCCGTCGCGGCGCTCGGGGGCGACAACATCGTCGACCGTTCCGAGCGGACGCCGTGGTACCACGGGCCCAGCCTGCTCGAGGTGCTCGAAGGGCTGCCCGGCGGCGCCGACCCGGCCGGGGAGGCGTTCCGGTTCCCCGTCCAGCTCGCACTGCGGCCCCAGGACGCCGCCCGCGACCCGCGCCACCGCGAGTACCGCGGCTACGCCGGGCAGGTGGCGTCCGGCGTGGTGCGCGTGGGTGATCCGGTCGTGGTGCTGCCCTCCGGGCGCCGGACCGCCGTGGTCGGGATCGACACCGCAGACGGGGAGCTGGTCGAGGCGTTCGCGCCGCAGTCGGTGACCCTCCGGCTGGCCGACGAGGTCGACGTGAGCCGCGGCGACCTCATCGCAGCCGCGGACGCCGTCCCCCGGCCGAGCGACGACCTCGACGGGATGGTCGCCTGGCTGCACGAGCGACCCCTGCGCCCCGGGCAGCGCGTGCTCGTCAAGCACACGACGCGGGTGGTGCCGGGGATCGTCCGCGACCTGCACGGACGCCTGGACCTCGACACTCTCGCCCCCGCCCCGGCCGAGACGTTGGACCTCAACGACATCGGGCGCGTGCGCGTCCGCCTGGCCGCACCGATCGCCGGGGAGGAGTACGCGGTGTCGCGCCGGACGGGGTCGTTCCTGCTCGTCGACCCACAGTCGGGCGCGACCCTGGCGGCCGGGATGATCCGGGGAGACCGGGCGTTCAGCGAACGGGCCGCAGTCGGGGCCGACCGGTTCCTCGACTGGACGATCTGACGGGGGACACTGATGCGGAACCTGTTGTTGCTGGGGCTCGTCGGCTTCGCGGCGCAGCTCGTCGACGGCGCGCTCGGAATGGGCTACGGCGTCACGTCAAGCTCGCTGCTGCTGTTCGTGGGGCTGACGCCCGCGGCGGCGTCCGCGTCGGTGCACCTCGCGGAGATGGGCACGACGCTGGCGTCCGGGGTGGCGCACTGGCGGCTGCGCAACGTCGACTGGCTCCTGGTCGGCCGGATCGGCGTCCCGGGCGCGGTGGGGGCGTTCGCGGGGGCGACGTTCCTGGCCGGGCTGTCGTCGGCGGCGGCTCGGCCACTCATGGCCGCGATCCTCGGCGTCCTGGGGATGTACATCCTGCTGCGATACGCCTTCTGGCCGCCCCGGATCGCCGAGGCACGACGGTCGCCGCACCGGGCGCGGTTCCTCGTCCCGCTCGGACTCGTGGGCGGGTTCGTCGACGCCACCGGCGGAGGTGGGTGGGGGCCCGTGTCGACGACATCCCTGCTCAGCGCGGGGAAGACAGCCCCGCGCACCGTGATCGGCTCGGTGGACACCTCCGAGTTCCTCGTGTCGTCGGCGGCGAGCGTCGGGTTCCTGCTCGCACTGTCCACGAGTGGGTTCGACCCGACGGTAGTGCTGGTGCTGCTGGCCGGGGGGCTGGTCGCGGCCCCCTTGGCCGCGTGGCTGGTGACCCGGATGCCGCCGCGCGTCATGGGAGTGGCCGTCGGCGGGCTCGTGCTGATGACGAACGTCCGCGAGATCACCCTGGCCGCCGGGCTGGCGCCCGCGGGCGCGACGGTCCTGTACACCCTGCTCACCGTGGTGTGGCTCGGCCTGACCGCCGGGACCGCGTATCGACACCGCATCGAGGTCCAGGTCAGTCGGCTCACGACGAAGGAGCCGGAATGGCAGATCTGAGCGTGACACAGGGTCGGGCAGTGGCGGTGTCGGGGGTGGCGGTGTCGGGGGTGGCGGCTTCTGACCTCGTGCTCGCGGTGCATGGCTCGGCCGATCCGGCGTCCACGCGGGTCTCGGAGGCACTGCGGGACGCCGTCGCCGCCCGGCTTCCGGGCGTGCGGGTGCATCTCGGCTGGGCCGACGTGCTGACTCCCACCCTTTCCGAGACGCTCGCGGGGCTGAGGACTGGTTGGGAGCCCGGACCGTTCGCCGAATCGGTGGACGAACGCGGGCCCTGCGTGGTGGTGCCGGTCTTCCTCACCGGCGGCTATCACGTGACCGTCGATGTGCCCCGGGCGATGGCCGACAGTGGGGTACGCGCCACCCTCACCCCGCGGGTGGGGGACCTGCTCGCTGCGGTCGTCGACCGCCTGGCCGAGGCCGGCGGGCCCGGCGACGCCGTCGTGCTGGCGGGGGCGGGATCCCGACGGCCTGAGTCGGTCGCCGAGGTTCGGGCTGCCGCTCGGGCGCTGTCCGCGCGCAGCGGACGGCCGGTCGAGGCGGCCTTCGTCACCTCGGCCAGCCCGGGGGTCGCCGAGGCGGTGGCAGGTTTCGCGGCCCGCGGGTTGCGGCCGAGCATCGCCTCCTACCTGCTTGCGCCCGGCTCCTTCCACGCGCGCCTGCGTGGTCTGGCCGAGGTGGTCTCCGAGCCGATCGGCGCGCACCCCGTCCTGGTCGAAGCGATCACCACCCGTTACCGCAGCGCCGAGGCGCCCCCCTCCCGTACAAAGGACCTGACATGACCGTCTCCACCGTTCGGCTCCCGGCGTCGGGTCACGACGAGCTCAACCCGCGAGGGGCTCGAACGGCGTCTGATCCCGCTGAACTCGACGAACTCCAGGCGCGACCGGACCCTCTCCTGCTGGGGCTGGACCTCGCCGGCCGCGACGTCCTCCTCGTCGGAGCGGGCGCGGTGGCCGAGCGGCGGCTGCCCGACCTGCTGCGCGCGGGTGCCCGGGTCACGATCGTCGCCCCCGACGCCACCGTCGCGATCACCGCCCGCGCCGCGCGGGGGGAAGTCGCCTGGCACCCCCGTCGCTTCCGGCCGACCGACCTTCAGGGCACGTGGTTAGTCCACACCGCCACCGGCGATCCCGCCGTGGACGCCGTGGTCGCCCGCGCGGCCGAGGCGCAGCGGGTGTGGTGCGTTCAGGCCTCGCGGGCGGGCCAGGGGAGCGCCCGGTTCCCAGCCCGGGCCCGCCTCGTCACCCCCGATGGTCCGGTGAGCGTCGGCGTCCTCGCCGCAGGCGACCCGCGCCGGGCTGTCGCCGTCCGCGACCAACTGCAGGGGCTGCTGGACGCCGGGCACGTCGAGGCCCGAGCCCGGCGACCCCGGGGGCAGGGCTGGGTGGCACTCGTCGGTGGCGGGCCGGGGGATGCGTCGCTCGTGACGGGTCGCGGGCGGGCGTTGCTGGCGGCGGCGGACGTCGTGTTCGCCGACCGCTTGGCGCCCGGCGACGTGGCGACGCTTTGCCCCCAGGCCGAGGTCATCGACGTGGGCAAGGCGGTCGGGGCCCACAGCGTCCCCCAGGAGGCCATCAACGCCCTCATCGTGACCCACGCGAGCGCCGGACGCGGCGTCGTCCGGCTCAAGGGCGGGGACCCCTACGTCTTCGGACGCGGTGGCGAGGAGCGGTTGGCCGCCGAGGCCGCGGGCGTCCCGGTCGAGGTGGTGCCCGGGATCAGTAGCGCGGTCGCCGTCCCGGCGGCGGCAGGGATCCCGGTCACGCACCGGGGGGTGGCCGACGGGTACACGGTCGTCCACGGGCATGGCGGGCTGCGGAACGTCCCCGGGGGAGCCGGCCACACGGTGGTCATCCTCATGGGTGTGGCCTCGCTGCGCGAGTCGGCCGCCACGCTCGCGGTGGGGGAGCGGGGCCCCCGCTGCCCGGTGGCCGTCATCGAACGGGGCTGCACGGCGTCCCAGCGCGTCACACTCGGGACGCTCGCTGACATCGCCGACCGGGCCGAGTCCGTCGGCGTCCGGGCGCCGGCCGTCATCGTGGTCGGCGACGTGGTGACGCTCGCCACCTGAGGGCGGACGCCGCACCTCGGCTCACAGGAGGCGCACAGGGAACCACGAGGATCCGCACACGCCGGCATGGGGAGATGGAACCACTGAACCGGACGAAAGAGACTCTCATGCTGACCGCCTCGTTGTACCTCGCCAACGTGATCGCCATCGCCCTCCTCGTACTCGGGTTGTATTTCCCCCGCCACCACCGCCGTGACCTGGTCGTGGCGTACATCGGAGTGAACCTCGGCGTCATGGGTGTGAGTTCGGTGCTGCTCTCCACCGCGGTGGGTGCCGGGCTGGGGCTCGGGCTGTTCGGGGTGCTCTCGATCATCCGGCTGCGGTCGGACGAGCTCGCCCAGCACGAGGTCGCCTACTACTTCTCGGCGCTCGCCCTGGGACTCATGGGTGGACTCGGCGCCGACCTGGTCACCACAGTCGCGCTCATGGCGATGCTTCTGGTGACCATGTTCGTCGCTGACCACCCGCGCCTGCTGCGTGGCTACGAGCGGGAGGTGGTCGTGGTCGACCACGCCATCGCCGACAAGACGCGCCTCGTCGCGCACCTCGAGCAACGGCTCGGGGGGCGCGTGGTCGGGGCATCGGTGATCAAGCTCGACCTCGTCAACGACACCACGACGGTCGACGTCCGCTACCGGACGAGCGTTGTCCCGACCGCCTTCCCGACCGCCGCCTCCGCGGACGCTGGCGTTGACCTGGAGACCCTGCGATGACCGTCACCGACCGTTACGCGACCGACCTTCATCCCACCGACCTTCAGTCCACCGACCTTCACGCCACGGGGCTGGCAGATCTCGCTCCAGTCGGCCTGGGCGAATTGACCGAGACCGCGGCGCTGCTGACCCGCACCGACCGGAAGTACGTCGTCCCCGCCGGGGACCTGCCCGCCCTGCTGGGCCGCCTGCGCCCCCACGTGAGGGTGCTCGAGATAGACGGCGAGCGCAGCTTCGCCTACGAGTCGGACTACTTCGACTCCCGCGACCTGCGGTGCTTCCGCGACACCGCGCATCGCCGGCGGCGCCGCTTCAAGGTCCGGACCCGGCGCTACACCACGGGGGCCTCCTTCCTCGAGGTCAAGACGGCCGTCGCCCGGGGCACCGCCAAGCACCGCCTGCCCTGGGCCGGCGAGCGTCTGGACGCCGAGGCGCGCTCCTTCGTGGCCGCCACCCTGGCCGACGCCGGGATCGGCGGCATACCGGCCCTCACGCCCGTGCTGCGGACGACGTACCGGCGCACGACGCTCCACCTCCCCCGCGACGGGGCGCGCGTCACGCTGGACTCCGACCTCGAGTGGATCTCGCTCCTCGACGGCCATTGCGCCCGCGTCGAGCGCCTGGTCGTCATCGAGACCAAGACCGTCTCGGGTCCCTGCGCGGCGGATCGGCTGCTGTGGGCGTCCGGCCACCGGCCCCGGGCGCTGTCCAAGTACGCGACCGGCCAGGCGGCGCTCGACCCCGCCCTGCCACGCAATCGCTGGCACCGCCTCCTCACAGACACGGCCGTCGCCCATGCCCTCCCCTCCGACGCCGGCGCGCACGCCCGGCTCCCGCACTCCTGACTGATCGAAAGGCTTCTCACCATGCATCCTCGCTTTCGTCGCGGCATCGCCGCCCTCGCCATCGTCGGCATCCTGACCACGGGCTGTACCGCCACGACCACGCCGTCGTCCACGGCGTCCACGGCGTCCACATCGGGCGCGGTGACCGTCGCCGCAGCCACTGCGGGGGCCACCGTCGCGGAGGCCCTCGCCGCCAACAGTGACGTCACCGTCACCTCGGCCGAGTACGACGCCGCCGACGCGGTGACGGTCCAGCTCGCCGGCTCGGGCGCGACCTCCTCCTCCGACGCCGTCACCTCGTCCGGCGGGACCGTCACGATCTCGGCGCCGGGCACCTTCGTCCTGTCCGGGACCCTCGCCGGCCAACTCGTCGTCGCCTCGGACGCCGCGGGTGCGGTCCGGCTGGTGCTGGACGGGGTCACGATCACCTCCGACACCGGCGCGGCGATCGCCATCACCAAGGCCGACGAGGCGGCGATCGTCCTCGCAGCAGGGTCGGTGAACCGCCTGACGGACGCCGCGGCCTACGCCGACACCACCAGCGAGGACGCCCCGAACGCGGCTCTGTTCTCGATGGCCGACCTCACCATCGCCGGCACGGGGTCGCTCGAGGTCACCGGCCGCGCCTTCGACGGCATCGCCAGCAAGGACGGCGTCGTCATCACCTCGGGCACCGTCACGGTCGACGCGGTCGACGACGGCGTCCGGGGCAAGGACTACCTCCGCATCGACGGCGGCACCCTCACCGTGACCAGCGGCGGCGACGCGCTGAAGTCCGACAACGAAACGGACGCCACCGCAGGCTGGATCGGCGTCCTCGGCGGCACGGTGACCGTGACCGCCGGCGTGGACGGCCTCGACGCCACGACCGACATCATCGTGGGCGACGGCGTCCTCACGGTGGCGTCGGGCGACGACGCCCTCCACGCCGAGATCGCGCTCACGATCGGTGGCGGGACCATCGACGTCACGCGCTCGGTCGAGGGACTGGAGTCGGAGGTCATCACGATCAGCGGCGGCGACATCGACGTGACAAGCTCCGATGACGCCGTCAACGCCTCCGCGGCCGGCGTCACGGCGGCGTCCGGGGCCGGTGGCCCGCAGGGTGACACGGCCAGCGCCGGCGTCGCGTTCATCATGACCGACGGTTCGCTGGTGCTCGATTCGTCCGGCGACGGTCTCGACTCGAACGGCGACGCCACGATCTCGGGCGGCACCGTCATCATCAACGGGCCCACCGCCAACGGCAACGGCGCGCTCGACGTCAACGGGGAGTTCCTGGTGAACGGGGGCACGCTCGTGGCGTTCGGGTCCGCGGGGATGGTCGTGGCACCGTCCACCGCCTCGGACCAGGACTGGCTCGCCGCGACCGGTCAGGGCACGGCTGGTGAGGTGCAGATCGTCACGGACGGGCAGGTGCTCGCGACCTACACGGCGAGCAAGCCGTTCGCCTCGGTCGTGTTCTCCTCGTCCGCGGTCAGCGGGACCGGCACCTACGAGATTGTGGCCGGCGGTCAGTCGTTCGCCGAGGTAGCCGCCAACACCTTCTCCGGCGGTGGCAGGGGGGGCATGCCCGGCGGCCGTCGGCGCCCCTGAGGCCGGCCCCTGAGGCCGGCCCCTGAGGCCGGCCCCCGAGGCCGGCCCCCGAGGCCGGCTCCCGAGGTCAACGCTCCGGCGCGCTCCCCACGCTACCGTGGTGAGGTGATCGCCCCTACCACTCCGCTCGCTCCCCAGGAACGTCACTCGTGCGAGACAATCCACGACGCCTCGGCCATTCTGCTCGCCAGGGGCCTGTGATGGACTCCGCGGGCTTGCTCGCCGTCGCCACGCAGCGACGGGTGGCCGCCACTGAGGCGTGGTCCGCGCTGCTGGGTGGGGGAGCATCCTGCCGGCTGGACGGGTCGCTGTCGTCGCACGAGGGCGCCAAGCTACGCGAGGGGGAGGCCACGGCGTTGGGGCTGGTCGTCCGCCAGGCCCGCTCCACCCCGGACGCCGACGCCGTCACGATCCTGGCGGCGGCCGCAGAGCGATGGAGCCGGACGCCGGTGCCGGGCCGCAGTCGGGATTGGGACGCCTACCGCCGCGGCGGCGACGACGCCCTGCGGGACCTGCGCGCGGCCCTGGGCGACGCGTCCTGACCCGCGGCCCCGGCCGCGGTGGACAATGCGGAAGATCGCGCAGGGACTACCCTGTGCGATCTTCCGCATTGTGCATTCGGGGGGGGATCCGTCGCAGAAGGCACGTGGCGAGCCGGGCCTTCGATGGTGGCAAGGGGACGGCCGGGCCCTCAGCGGCTGACCGTGGCGGCCTTGATGCGTTGGACGGCGAGGATCATCTCGGCGGCCACCTCCAGCGACACGTGGCCGGTGTTGATGACGAGGTCGAACCGGTCGTTGAGCCGCGGATCCCAGTTGTGCAGCCGCAGCGACATCTCCGCGCGGGCGGCGTCCTCGCGCGCCTGGCGGGCGCGGGCGTGGGTGAGGTCGATGTCGGCCTCGGCGGCCCCGCGGGCGATGCGCTGCTCGAGGGGGCCGTCCAGCTTCACGTGGAGTGCCGTCGGAACGTCGGCCAGGATCACCGTCGCGTTGCGACCCACCACCACTACCCCGCCAGCGGCAGCCGCCGTGAGTTCACGGATGTTGTCGACGACGGCCTCGGCTGTCGCGGCACCGACCACCGCCCCGGAGTTCGTGGGGGCGGAGCGTCCGAGGGTGGTGAGGATTCGCGTGAGGAAGCTGTCCTCGTCGCGGACGTCCGCGGTCTCCAGTCGCTCCGACGAGAACCGTTGCCCGATGAACCGCACCCCCAGGGCAGCCGCGACGGCGTTGCCGACCGCGGTGGCGCCCGAGCCGTACGTCTCGTAGAGCGTCACGACAGGGGGCGGAAGGTGCGGGTTCGTCATGGCTGCGCCTCCGGCTGGTGTGACTGGGACCGCCTTCAGGCTAGTGCGCCTCGCCGCCGGTTCGTCGGGGTTCGCACTGTTGCGACAAAGGGCGTTGAGGCGCCGAGCGGACGGCCGTGTCCGCCCCTCCGGTGTGGTCCCTGCTGAGCACGGACCAACGTGGCGTCCGTCGAATCCGTCGCGCGAGGCTCGCCGGGCCTTGGCGCGGTGCTACAAAGGGCGCATGATGGAGGTCGCTGCCCAGAGCCCTGGACGCCACACGCGCCACTGGCTTGTCGTCGCGGGGGCCGCCTGCATGATGACCGCGGGCCAGTTCGTCTTCCTGAGCGCCTCGATCCTCAACCCGCCGCTCGCGGAATCCCTGGGTGCGGGCCTCAGCGAGGTCATGATTTTCAACTCGCTCATGTCGGTGGCGGGTGTGATCTCGATGACGTTTCTGGCCCCGGCGCTGCTTCGCCGCTTCGGCGTCCGGCTCAGCGTCATCGTCGGCGGACTGTGGATGGCGGCGTCCATGGGCGCGGTGGCGCTCGTTCGGGGGCTGCCGCTGCTGTATGCCCTGGGCTTTGCGGCCGGCCTGACGTTCGGGATCGCGACGATGATGGCGGCGTCGGTCCTCGTCAACACCTGGTTCGAGGAGAGCCGGGGCACGGTCATGGGCATCGTCTTCGCTGTCTCCGGAATCGGCGGCATCGGCGCGGGCCTCGTCCTGCCCGCGATCGTTTCCTGGCGCGGGTGGCAGTTCGGGTTCGTGGCCATTGCCGTGCTCACCCTGCTGCTCGTCGTACTCCCCGGCATCTTCCTGATCCGGTCCGCCCCCGCCGACGTGGGCCTGCGGCCGTTCGGCGCCCGCGACGAGCCCGCGCCGGCCGACGGGACGCCGGTCGTGGTGCCGGGCGTTCCGGCCAGGATCGCCTTCCGGACGCCGCAGTTCGTGGCCTTCGCGGTGGCGGTCGTCCTCTTCGGGATGGTGCAGGCGATCCAGCAGCACTTCGCGCCCCTGTTCGTGGAACGCGGCGTCGCACTGGCCGCCGCGGGCAGTCTGATCTCGCTGATGGCGCTGTCCACGATCGTCTCGAACATCACGCTCGGCACGCTCAACGACCGCCGCGGGACCCTCCCGGCCGTGATGCTCGCCCTTGTCTGCCAGGGGGTGGCCATGCTGGGGTACCTGTTGGCGTCCGGCTTCCTGCCGTTGGCGACCAGCACGGTGGTCTTCGCGTTCGCGGCCGCGTTCCCGGGGGTGTTCGTCCCGATCCTGGTCATGCTGCTGTTCGGCGTCCGCGACTACACCGCGATCCTCGGACCCGCGATGGCGCTGATGCCCGCGGGCATGGCGATCGGCACTCCCCTGTGGGGCATGGCGGTGGATGTCGGCGGCAGCTACAACCTCGCACTCATCGTCTCGGCGGTGGGGACGGTCGGGATCGCCGTGCTGCTGGCCTGGGCGATCCGGACGGCCCCCGCCCTCCGCGAGCGTGTGGCCAGGGAGTTGGACCCGGCCTGAGCCCCCACGGTTCGCCGAGGGCCCCCGTTATTTTCGCCGAGGGCCCCCGTTATTTTCGCCGAGGGCCCCCGTTATTCTCGCCGAGGGCCCGGTTGGTGGCCGGCTCAGGCGAAGTCGGCGGCCAGCACCCTCACCTCGCCGCGTTCCAGCGCGGCCACGATGCGCTCGGCGACGGCGTCCGGCTCCAGGCCGCGCGGCATCCGCGGGGCAGTTCCGGCGAGGGGGCGGTCGGCGAGCCCGGTCTCGGTGTGCGGGGGCTGCAGGTCGTGGACGCTGACCCCCGACCGGCGGGCTTCCCGTGCGAGGGCTGCGAGGGCGGCCGCGGCGGCGGCCTTGGAGGCAGAGTAGGCGGCGAGGCCCGGCATCGGTTCGGACGCGACCACTCCGGTGATCTGGGCGAGGAAGCCGCGCGTCTCCGCGAGCGCCGGCAGGGTCCGGCGGGCCAGCCACAGCGGACCGATCGCGTTGGTGAGGAACAACTCCTCGGTCACGGCGTCGTCCGCCTCTGCGACTGGGCCGAACGCGACGACCCCGGCGGCGATGACGACCCCGTCGAGGCGACCGAATCGCTCGCGGGCGTGGGCCACGATCCGGTCGCCGGCGTCCGCGTCATGGAGGTCGACGATCACGTCGCCGCCCCGGCGTCCGGCGCGGAGAACGGTGGCGCCCCGGGCCTCAAGGACCGAGGCGATCGCGCTGCCGAGGACGCCGGTGGCGCCCACGACGGCGACGACCAGTCCCTGGAGAGATCGGGTGATGGAAGGGGCTCCGTTCTCCTGAGCTGCGGCGGTGCGCGTCGCAGGCGGTCTGGTTTGTGGACGGATCCAGGTGGGACGGTTTGTGGACGGATCCAGGTGGGACGGTGGGTGTGGGTTTCGGCGGTCCTCAGTGCGCGGCGCTGGCGATGTTGACGTGCCACGCGATGCCGAACCGGTCGACGAGTTGCCCGTACTCGTCCCCCCACATCTGTCGCTCGATCGGCATGACGATCCGGGCGCCCTCGCTCAAGCCGGCCCAGTAGCCGCGCAGTGCGTCCGCGTCGTCGCCGGAGAGGCTGATCTGCAGGTTGTTGCCGGGGACGTGCGGCTCGGACATGCCCTCCACCGTGTCGCTGGCGAAGATGTGAAAGCCCGCGGGGGTCTCCAAGGCGGCGTGCATGACGCCGTCGGCGTCCATCCCGGCGTCCCGGAACGTCATGATCTGCACGTCGCCGCCAAGGACAGACGCGTAGAAGGCCATCGCGTCGGCGGTTTCGCCTTCGAAGGTGATGTAGGGGTTCAGTTGCTGCGTCATGGGAACTCCTCGTGCGGGTGAGGATGCAGATCCTCGCAGATCCGCGGTGGTCCGTCGAGGCTTTGCCGGGCTGGCCGTGTCGGGACGAGGCAAGGGAGCTCTTCCCGGACGCCGCCGCGCCGGCCGCGTCCGTCAGTCGACGTCAGTCGAACGTCAGTCGAACGTCATTCGAACGTCAGCGTCTGGACCCCGCCCGGTGTCCCGAGCAGACAGACCGCCGCTTTCTGGTGGGCGAAGATGCCGACGGTGACGACGCCCGGCCAGTCGTTGACCGTGGACTCCATCGCCAGCGGGTCGGTGATCCGCAGCCCCCGGACGTCCAGGATGTGCTGGCCGTTGTCGGTGACGTAGGGCGTTCCGTCGGGGTTGCGGCGCAATTTTGCGGTGCCGGACGTGCCCAGGACGCCTGCGGCGAACCGGCGAGCCACGAATCCGGCCGCCATGGGGATCACCTCGACCGGTAGAGGGAAGCCGCCGAGTACGTCGACCATCTTGGAGGCGTCCGCGATGCAGATGAACCGGTCGGCGAGCGCGGCGACGATCTTCTCCCTTGTCAACGCGCCACCGCCGCCCTTGATCATGAACCCGCCCGCGTCGATCTCGTCGGCGCCGTCGACGTAGACGCCGATGCGCTCGACCTGGTTGGCATCCAGCACCGGGATGCCGAGCGCATGCAGCGCGGCGGTCGAGCGCTCCGAGCTGGAGACCGCGCCAGCAACCCGCAGCGGCATCTCCCCGAGGCCGTCGATGAAGTGGGCGACGGTCGAGCCGGTCCCGACGCCGACGATCGTCCCCGGAGTCACGTAGGCGACGGCGGCCCTGCCTACCTCGCGCTTCAACTCGTCCTGTGTCGGCAGAGCCATGTCTGAAACCTCCCTGATCGTCCCCTCCCAGTCTGGCGGAATCGTGCGCCGGGCGCGGCATCTCCGGCATTCGCGGACGGCCCGCGTGCGGCAGACTGGTGCGCCGGCGTCCGGCCAGGCGGCAGACTGGTGCGCCGGCGTCCGACCAGGCGGCACACTGGTGCGGTGAACCCTGGGCGCGGCTCGCTGGTCGAGTCGATCGCGGATCGGCTGTGGCCGGACCGCCCGAAGTCCTGGCAGGGCGTGTGGGAGCGGGCGCTGCCGGTCGTGGAGAACCTGGTCCGGATGACCACGGGCGGCGTGATCGCCTACCTGCTGACCCTCGCCTTCACCGACGGGCCGGTCGACCTCACCGGCGCCCTGACCGCTCTGCTCGTGATGCAGGCGTCCGCGACGGGCTCCTTCCGGATGGGGCTGGTACGGGTGGGGGCCGTGGTCACGGGCGTCATCATCGCGCTCGGGGTTTCGATCCTGGCGGGCCTGACGTGGTGGACGCTCGCCCTGGTCATCGCCTCCTCCCTCTTGCTGGCCCGCGTGTTCCGGCTCGGCGACCAGGCCCTGGAGACCCCCATCAGCGGCATGCTGATCCTGGCGGCGTCCGGCCAGGAGATCGCGGCCGAGGTGCGCGTCGTGACGACGCTGATCGGGACGTTGATCGGCATGGCACTGCCGCTTCTGTGGCCGCCGGCGCTGCCGACGCGGTCGGCGGCGGCGGCCGTCCGGCGGGTGGCCTCCGGCTTGGCGGACGCCTTCGGCTCGGCCAGCGCGTACGTGCAGCAGAACACGGTGACGCGAGCGGGGATCGCCGAACAACTGGAGAAGGTGCGCACGGTCACCGGCGACATCGGCCGTGCGAGCGACGCGATCACGGCCCTGTCCGACCTGCGCCAGTGGAACACCCGCGCCCTTGGAACCGCCGACGTGACCCCGCTGCTGCGCTCCGGCCTGGAGGCGCTGCAGCTCACGGCAGCCGCGAGCCGGGCGCTGTTCGTGACGATCGAGCGCGAGGCGCCGGTGCTCCCGACGCCCGACGACGGTTTCGGGGACGAGGTGCGCGCGGCCTTCGCCGTCGTGTTGGGCGACCTCGGCACCGCGTTGGGCTCGTTCGGCGAACTGATCGAGGAGGAGGCGTCCGGGCGACCCGAGGTGGTCCAGTTGCTGTTCACCGACGCGAGCTTCCAGGTGGCGGAGGCCCGCGCGCGCCTCACCGACCTCATGATGGTCGGCCCGGACCAGACCCGGTTGTGGCTGTTGCGCGGGTCGATCCTGTCGAGCATCGACGCGATGCTGACTACGCTGGATGCCCCTGCGCGGTCCCTCCTGCGCGAGGAGTGGGCGTGGGATCAGGCCGGCTTGCGCCTCGGCGAGGTGACGGTGGGTCCGCCGATGCGGCCCTGGGATCGTGCTGCGCTGCGCCGGATGCGGCGGCGCCGGGCTCGCGCGCGCGGCGAGGCGCCGGAGCCCGATGACGGGCCCTTCGGCGGCGATGACCTGCCGACCGAGGAGATGCCCGCCGTTCCGCCGGAGGACTGAAGCCGTGACCGCGGCTGGCCGTGGTAGCGCGGCCGTGCTAGTGCGGCCGGGGTGGACCTGCCGGGGGTTCCGTCGGCGGACGATCCCCCGTACGCTCCCGGGATCATGGGCGTCCTCAGTGCACGGCGACCTGTGGAGTGAGAGGAGCCCGACATGCAGCGGATCGTTCCCAACCTGTGGTTCGACCACACGGCGGCCGAGGCCGTCCGGTTCTACACCTCGGTGTTCCCTGACGCGCGGGTCCTCGACACGGTCCACTACCCGACCGAGCACCTCCCGGACTTCCAGGCCGACCTGGCTGGGGACGTGCTCACGATCGACTTCGAGATAGCTGGCTACCGGATGGCTGCGATCAACGCCGGCCCGGAGTTCCAGGTCAACCCGTCGGTCTCGTTCATGCTGAACTTTGACCCGTCGGTCGACCCGGACGCCCGCGCGCACCTGGACGAGTTGTGGGCGGCGCTCGCAGAAGGGGGCGAGGTGTTGATGCCTCTGGCCGAGTACGGGTTCAGCCCCCGCTACGGCTGGGTCGCCGACCGCTACGGGGTGAACTGGCAGCTGATCCTGACCGACCAGGCGGGGGAGCCGCGTCCGTTCATCATGCCCTGCCTGCTGTTCGGCGACGGCGTCCAGAACCGGGCCCGCGAGGCGATCGACTTCTACCTCTCGGTTTTCGGCGGACGCCTCGGCACCCTGGCCACCTATCCCGAGCCGACGGGGCCGGCGTCCGCGGGGAGCGTCATGTTCGCGGACTTCGAGTTGCTGGGGCACTGGCTCGTCGCGATGGACTCGGCGGTCGAGCAGGACTTCTCGTTCACCTGTGGGGTGTCGCTGGTGGTCGAGTGCGCCGATCAGGCCGAACTCGACCGGTACTGGGAGCTTCTCAGCGCGGTCCCGGAGGCGGAGCAGTGCGGGTGGTGCGCCGACCGGTTCGGACTCAGCTGGCAGATCGTCCCAGCGAACATCGGGGAGTTGATGGCCAAGCCAGGTGCGTATCAGACGCTGCTGGAGATGAAGAAGATCGAGATCTCGGCGTTCGCCTGAGGTCAGGGGGGTGCTGGCAGGCGTTCGGTTGCGCGGACGCCGCCCCCAGTTCGTCGCCACGAACGTCGGTGGGCGATCCTGGCAGGGGACGGTCGTCCGGGACGACCATGTGGACGCGGCGCTTGGGGCCCGCCAGAAACCCGGCGCGGACGTAGGCGCGCAGGAGCCTGTCGCTGTCGGCGCTCGCCACGATCACGGCCCCCGGTGGGGGCACCTCGCGGAGAACCCGGCGGGCGGTCAGGAGGGCCGTGAGACGCGTGCCCGGCAGTTGCGCCAGGGAGCCCATCTCCCAGCGTGGGCCGGGGGGCGTCTCGGGCCCGTGGTTCCTGATCGACGTCCCCCGCGGGGGTCGGAGGAACCAGGACCCGGCGACCACGATGACGCCGGTGCCCTGGATGATGGAGAGCCAAGCCAGAACGTTCAGGGCCGCGGAGGTGACCACGGTCAGGGCGACCAGGCTCCAAAGGATCCAGAACGCGGTGCTGATGGTGACGTCGAGAGGCAAACGGCGAGGGTGGAGCACGACCATCCCGGTGCGGGCCTTGTCGAGGTAGAGCCCGCCGCGGAGAGTGGCGGGCAGGAGAGCCAGAAGGATGCACGGTACCGCGAGCAGCGCTGCGGCCCGGTTCGGCGTGAAGGCGCGAGCGCTGATCCACGACGCGCGCAGAAGATCATGGCTCGGTCTGGGGGGTGAAACAGACACAAGCATCATTCTCCCCCCGAGCGGCGCCCGCTCGTCGCGTCGGACACCCTGCGGACAGGGATGGCGCTCCCTTCTTGGCACGGTTCCCCCGGCGGGCAGGGCGTGGCCGCGGTGTTTGAAGTCTTCTGGAGGGTGCGTTGGTGGCGTTGGGGGGTGGGGTTGGTGCCGGGCGCTGCGGGCGGGAGGAACTCGGGGTGTCCGTCATCGGCGATGCGGACTCGCCAGCGGGGCGGGCCGCTGCTGGTGCTGCTCCAGAAGCGGAGGGGTTCGATGGTGCCGTGGTGGTGCGGGCACAGCAGCACGAGGTTGGCGAGGCAGGTTGCTCCACCTGCCCACCAGGGGATGATGTGGTGGGCTTCGCAGCCGCCGGCGGGAGCGTTGCACCCCGGGAAGGTGCAGCCGCCGTCGCGGAGGGTGAGGGCTCGGCGGATTTCGGGGGTGACCAACCGGGCCTCGCGTCCGACGTCGAGGACTTCTGAGGCT
>CAZZGU010000016.1:0-9243 GCA_964653755.1 uncultured Nigerium sp.
GCTCTCGGTGATGTAGGCGATGCCGGGCGTCGGGAGTACTCCGACCAGCTCGACGTTGCCGCCCATCGACGTGATGCCGGCCATCAGCGCACCCTCGAGCATGTACCCGGAGATGCGCGTGTCCTTGCCGATGATGAAGCGCGGGTGCGCGGTGTCCTTCTTCATGACCTTGGTGACGGCCTGCCCGACCGCAAACGCCATCGCGGCGTCCATCGGGTGACGGTTGGCCTCGCCCCTGATCCCGTCGGTTCCGAAAAGCTTGCCCATGTGTGTGTCTCCTTGAAGGTTGGCGTCCGTCAGGCGGTCGCGAAGAGGGGTAGGGAGGGGGTGAGAGCGGCCGCGCGGGCGCAGCGTTCGTCGACGATGCCCTGCAACCAGGCGACGCCTGCGGCGGCGGCCTCGGGGGAGAGCGACTTGATGGCGGCGATGTAGTCGGTACCGGCTGCGGCCGCGTGGGCGAGTTCGGACGCGAGGACGTCCGGCGGGGGATCCGCGGGCTGCCCGAAGCAGTCCAAGACAGCCGCGATGTTGTCTTTGAGCTCGCGGCGGCCGTCGGTGTCAGCCTCGACGCGGGTCACGAGGGCCGCGAGGCGCTTGGTGCGCTCCGTGCGCGCGCTGATGAGGGCGCGGAAGGCGCCCTCGAGCACCAGGTCGCCGAGCTCCTGCTCCGCGAAGAACGGACGCCGCGCATGGTCGTACCAGGCGCTCAGTGCGTCGAGGCTCGCAATATAGGTCAGGTTGCGCTCCAGGATGCGGGCGAGTTGCTTGTAGCCGTGCTTCTGCAACGGGCGGACGCGGCCGGGAAGCGGCTCGACCATGACCAGCATGCCGTCGTCGGGCACGTCACTGCGGAGGATCGATCCGGCAGCCACGACGGTCCCGTAACCGGTCTGGACCGGCCCGACCGCGCCGCCTTGCCCGCCCAGGAAGATCGCCGGCTGGTCGAGCATGACGCCTCGGGCGACGTCGCCGAACAGCGAGGCCGTGGTCTTGTCCCCGTCGGGGGTGAAGTTGAAGTGGATGTAGGAGGAGCCGACCTCGCTGTGATCCGAGCGCGAGGTGCCGCCCGACATCAGGCAGTCGCAGAAGTTGATCAGGCTTCCGAGGGTGACGAAGGGGAACAGAATCGTCTGCTTCAGGCCCACGCAGTGGGCACCCCCGGCCTCCTCCTCCAGGATGGTCCCCTCGCGGACGTGAGCGCCCAGGCCCATGTTCGCGCGGGCCAGGAAGACCGAGCCTGCGAAGTAGCCGCCCTTGAGGGCGACGTCCGCGCCGAGTTGGCAGTTGTCGATCGTGACGGGTCCCTCGGCGCCGAGGGCGCAGCCGGCGGAAATGACGGTCTGCGCACCGTAGATCCGGCAGCCGGGGTAGATCGTCACGCCCTTGCCCGAGATGCGGGCGGGGTCGACCTCCGGTCCGATGTCGAGGCTTCCGGGATTGGGTATCGACACGCCCTTGGCGATCAGCAGTTCCACCGTGTCGTGTCCTCGGGGTAAGGCGTTCATGGCCGATTCCTCCCTGCCGTGGGCGGCACTCGCACGGGCCGCCGGGCGGAGCATAGCGCCTCCGCGGGTGCGCGGAGGTGGGCGTCAACGGAGCAGGACCGCCACGGCTGACAAGAGGGCTGCGGTCAGGGTGACCGTCTCGAACTGCCGTTGGCTCACGCGCCCGACGACCCTGCGCCCGAAGATCGTTCCGAGCAGTACGACGGGGATCATCGCCGCGACCACCCACAGCACCTGCGGGGTGAAGAGCCCGAGGGAGGCCGTCAGCGGCACCTTCGAGACGTTGACCAGCCCGAAGAACCACGCGTTGGTGCCGATGAAGCGGGCCTTGTCGACGCGGGCGGCGAGTAGGTAGAGCGCCATCACGGGGCCAGCCGCGTTGGCTGTCATCGTCGTGAACCCTGCGGCCACGCCCGTGGCCCCGGCGAGGGCCCAGTGGGGCCGGTCTGGCGCGGGGGTGTCCTGAGGGCGGCGGCGCTGCCAGAATTGGAGGGCGACGGTCACGAGCAGCAGGACGCCGATCGTGCGCCGCATCAGGTCGTCGTCGACCACCTTCATGAAGGCAGCGCCCAGCAGCAGGCCCGGGATGATGGTCGGGAAGAGCCGCCACAACAGGCCCCACCGCGCGTGGCGTCCGAAGAGGAACACCCCCACGACGTCGCCCACGATGAGGAGGAGGAGAACGGCCGCGGTGGACTCCTTGGCCGGGAGTACCAAGGCGAAGAGCGCTGCGGACACCGCCCCCAGGCCGGCGAAGGAGGTCTTCGAGAAGCCGATGACGATCGCGCCGAGGCCCATGACGACGAGGGCGGGCCACCCGAGCGATGCTAGTTCGGGGGGCACCTGGGCGTCCGTCGCGGTCGGGAGATCACGTCGTGAAGCCTAGCGAGGGTTGGGGACGGCCACCTCAACTCCGGCGGTATGCCAGAGTGGGGGGGAGGGCAACGATGCCATGATCCGAGGGGGAGATCGCTGTGAGAACCAGAACAGCCATGCCGCGGCGGCGACGTCAGGCGCTGGTCGTGTGCCTGATGGTCATGACCTTGCCCCTGGTCGCCCTGGTCGGTTGCACCGCCGCGGGGGACAACAAGGCGCCAGCACCGGTCCCCACCGTCCCGGGCACCGTCACGCTGACGCCGTCCCATGGCAGCATTCTGGGTGGCGATGTCGTGATGGTCGACATCGCCGGCCTCCCGGACGACGTGGCGGCGATGCCCGTGCAGGCGCGCTTCGGGTCTGCTGCACCTGCCCCGTGCGAGTACGACCAGGTTGTCAGCCAATTCGCGTGTCGAGCCCCCGCACATCCCGACGCCGTGCCGGTCGACGTCGTCGTCAACGCGAACGGAAACGACGTGACGCCCTCCGTGGCCTACACCTACACGACGGTCGGGTACACGGACATGCCCGTGTTGACCCTTGACCTGGCCACGCTTCAGCGCAACGCGCTCGCGATCGTGGGGGAGTACCCGACCGGTGTCAGGCTGGGGGTGGTCCTCAAGAACGGTGATCCCGTCGGGGCGATGGGGAAGGCCATCACTGACATCGCGACCGTCGACTACTTCTTCGTCCCGAAACTGTCTGACGGCATCGCCCTGCGGGAGGCAGGGGTCACGACGCCCGTCGCGATCATGTACCTGACGGATCCGGCGGACATCCCGCTCCTGTTGCGGTACAACCTGGAGGCCGCCGCCACGAGCACGCTGTGGGCGGAGCAGGCGGCCCAGGTGCTGGAGCGGACGCGGGGACAACTGCAGGTTCACCTGTGGATCGACACCGGACTGGGCCGCGAGGGGGTCCTGCCCGACGACGCTCTCGCGTTGGCGCAGGCCATCGAGGCCAGCCCCTCTCTCCGCCTCAAGGGGATCGCGACCCACCTGTGCTGCGTGGCGAAGACTGACCTGCAGGCTCTCCAGAGGAACGACCGTGCCAACAAGACCGTGCTCCAGAAGACGAGGTTCGACGACGCGGTGGCCAGGATCCGCGCCGCTGGCATCGGTCAGGAGGCCCTGCTGCACGTCGGCGCGAGCGATGTCCTGACTCATGACCTGCAGCCGCTGTACTACGACATGCTCCGCGTGGGTGGGATGTTCTTCGTGAGCGGGGCCACCAACGGGTCGCTCTACTCGTGGAAGACGACTCTGGGTCCGATCAAGACCCTGCCCCGGGGCTGGTGCATCGACTACGCCTGCACCACGACGACGACGAAGGACACCAGGGTGGGCCTCCTCAGCCAGATCCCCTGGCGGGACGACCCGATCGCCTTCGTCGTCCGGGGCAAGACGGCCCCCGTGCTGCTCGACCACAGTTCGATCGTGACCCTCGACCTCAGCGCGATCCCGGACGCCGTGGAAGGTGACGAGGTCAGCATCACGTTCAATCCGGCCAATGACGAACTGCTGGACGCAACCTTGCCGCTTCCCGTCACCCTCAAGCGCGCGTAGGAAGGCGCCTCGGGCGCTACCCGCGGTTGCGGGTGTCCGAGGGTTTGTCGCGTCCACCTCGCCTAGGGTGGCGACGTGGCGTGGTTGCGCGCCGGTGCCTTTCTCGGGAGCCTGCAATGTCCTCCACTGACGCGGTAAGCACGACGGGCTGGGGTGACCTGAGGGGCCTGCTTCGTGGCGGAGGTTGGGCCGCGCTGGCCTCCGTCGCTCTGATCGTCGTCCAGGTGGTCATCTTCACGATATGGCCCCCGGTGCACACTGTCGCGGACGTCTTCGCCCTCATGGTTCAGAACCCGGTTCTGGGCCTGCTGTCGTTGGACGTCCTTTACATCGCCAACAACCTGCTCGTGTGGCTGTTCTACTTGGGACTTGGAACTGCCCTCTTCCGCGTGTCCCGATCGGCGGTGGTTCTCGCCGTGGGGCTGGGCACCCTCCAGATGGCGGCCTACTTGGCCTCCAATCCGGCAGCCGAGATGTTGACCCTGGCCCAAACCCATGCCCAAGCCGCCCCGGGCGGGCGGGCAGCCCTCGAGGCTGCTGGCGAGGCACTTCTGACGAGTTGGAAGGGCACTGCGTTCCTGACCTACTACTTCCTCGGGGCGGCGGTACTGTTCGTCTTCTTCTGGTCACTCCGCCGCTCGGCAGGCTTCCCACCTTCGACCGCCTGGTGGGCGCTGGCATCAGGAATCCTGATGCTCGTCCCGTCGCCCTTCGGTACGGTCGGCCTGATCTTCTCCTTGGCTTCGCTACTCCCGTGGAGCGTGTTCTGCATCCTGGGCGGCCGCAGTCTCCTTCGACTCGCCAGCCATTGACACGACATTCGCCCTCGGGCGGTAGAAGCGGACAGCCTCCGGGCACCAATGGAGGGGGAGCATGACTCGCGGCAGCCCAGACTGTCACCATCGAAGGAGCGAGCCACGACGTGGCGCTCACCCACCCCCGCGAGAACTGGCTGCCGCCGTAGCTCGGTTCCTCGACGCCGAGACATAGAGTCGCCCACTCGACCGCCCCGGCACAACGTTGGCCACGTCAGCACCGCACCCTGCCCGGCGACTTCGAATACACCACCACACCGGACCACGCGGCCGAGCAGCCGCCAGCGAGGAAACCGACGGCTGGGCGTACTGGGCTGCGGAGCTCGATGACGCACTGGTTCCGCTCGGCGTGGGTCCGCAAGGGCTGGAGTGGTGCCTGACGTCCCCACCTGGACACATTTCCGGAGACCGATCGTGCACGCATGTTGCACGACACGGAAAAACCCGTTCGACTGGGCTTCGTTCGCCCTGGTCAGAACGGGTTTCCTTGCAGTGTCCGAGAGAGGACTTGAACCTCCACGCCCTAGTACGGGCACTAGCACCTCAAGCTAGCGCGTCTACCTATTCCGCCACCCGGACAGGGTGCCTCCCGGGTTCCCCCGGCAGCCCGGTAACTATAGCAAGCTCCTACCCCGGAGGCGAAATGCCCGACGAGACGCACACATGGTCCCCGCGTAGGAAGGGGTCGTGCCTCACAGGGGGGCTGCTCCTGCGGCGCGAGCTGCCCGCCCTGCTACCGCGGAGGCACTGAACTCCCGGCTCCCGCCACCGGTGGAGGGGAGGCCAGCGGGAGCGTAGGCTCCGTCCCATGCGGGATGACCTGCCCGACAAACTGCCGGCACTTGATGCCGTCGTGCAACGCGTCCTCGGCAGCTTGCTGGAGAAGCAGGCCACGGTCCCGTCGTCACACCCCCTGAGCCTCAACCTGCTCCGGCTGGCCTGCAACCAGACCAGTCAAGGAGCGCGACTCCTCCGGGTCGTCTGGGCGGGCAAGGGCTCCCGGACGCCGGCGTCCTCGGCCGTGAATCGAGCGGTGCGGCTGACCTCGGGCCGGAGGCCTACGCCGCCCTCACGATCGCGATCGTGGGCAGCGAGCACGACCGTCATGCCGAAGGACGCCGGTCCGCCGTCGGCCCCGGGCCAGGTCTCCCTCGACGATCTCCGGCCGATCCTGGCCCTGCTGGACGCGAAACTGCGATGAGCGAACTGCGAGAGATTCAGGAACACCTGGAGCGCTTCTCCCCCTTCGACCAACTGCCGGACGACCTGCTGGCGCTGGTGGCGGGGAGCATCGAGGTCTCCTATCACCGTGCGGGCACGGAGATCCTGGCTCTCGGCGCCGAGAACCCGTGGCTTCACTACATCCGCAGCGGCTCGGTCGAGATCCGGCGGCGCAGCGGCGCCCTCTACAACGTCCTGGGAGAGGGGGACATCTTCGGCCAGTTCGGGCTCCTGCGGGGAGGGCGGGTGCGGTTCCCGGCCCGCGCCCTCGAGGACACGCTCCTCTATGCCATCCCCGCCAACGTCTTCCACCTGCTCTGTGAACAGGACGAGGGTTTCGCCGACTTCGTCGAAGTCGTCCGTCCACGGCTGGAGGTCGCCGTCGAACGGCAACGTGGGGCGTCCGCCATGGCGGCGGCACCGGTGACCACCCTGATCCACAACCCACCGGTGACCGTTCCCGCCACGGCAACGGTGCAGGAGGCGGCCCGGCGCTTGTCGGCATCCAGGACGACCGCAGTGCTCGTGCTCGACACGCTCGGACAGGAGCCCGCCCGCTACCTGCTCGAGGACGCCGAAGGCCGCACCTGGCGGGTGCGCGGCATCCTCACCGACAGCGACTTCCGCGGTCGGGTCGTGGCAGCGGGGCTCCCCCCGGACACGCTCGTCGGCGATGTCACGAGTGACTCCATGATCGCGATCGAATCCGAGGAGTCCGTCCAGGAGGCGATGCTGTCGATGCTTCGCAACCGGATCAGGCATCTGCCGGTGATCCAGAACCGCACGCCGGTGGGCATGATCCACCTGTCGGACATCGTCCGGCACGAGACCAACTCGAGCCTCTACCTGGCGAACATGATCCACAACAGTTCGACCCCCCAGGGGCTGGCCCTCCTGTCGCCGGACGTCCACGCCACCTTCGTGCGCATGGTCGACGACGGGGCGGACTCGCGCGCGATCGGTAGCGTCCTGTCGGCGATCCAGCGCAGCTTCACGAGACGCCTCCTCGAGATGGCCGAGGATGAACTGGGCCCACCCCCGGTGCCCTACTGCTTCCTCAACGTCGGCTCCGCCGCCCGGGACGAGCAATCGATCGTCACGGACCAGGACAACGCGCTGGTCCTGGCCGATGACTACGACCCGGCCCGCCACGGCCGATGGTTCGCTGATCTGGCACGACGCGTCAGCGACGGTCTGGCGTCCTGCGGTTACGTCTACTGCAAGGGCGGCATCATGGCGACCACCGACCGGTGGCGGCAGCCCGCCCGGGTGTGGGAAGGCTACTTCCGCGACTGGATCACGAGACCCTCCCCCGAACGTCTCCTGCACAGTTCGATCTTCTTCGACCTGGACCCCGTGCACGGCGATGCCTCCCTGGTGGACCCGCTTCGGGACATCGTCGCCACCCAGGCCCCCCAGCACCCGCTGTTCCTGGCCGCTCTGGCACGGAACGCGGTCAATCGGACGCCTCCGCTGGGGGTCTTCCGGACCTTCGTCGTGGAGAAGGACGGACGACAGCGGGATTCCTTCAACATCAAGAACCGGGGCACGGCACCCCTGGTCGACCTCATCCGGGTGCATGCCCTGGCATGCGGCTCCCGCGAGAACAACAGTTTCGCCCGTCTCGACGACATCGAGCGGACCAGGCTGCTGGGTCCCGGGGTTCCGACCCGACTCCGGGACGCCCTGGAGATCCTCTCCATCATCCGCGTCCGCCATCACGTGCTCGACCTCCGTGAGGGGCGAGCGCCCGACAACCGGATCGCGCCCGCGAACGTCACCGACGCCGAGCGGCACGACCTCAAGGCCGCGTTCCAGGCCCTGAGCAACGCGCAGAAGTTCCTGAAGTTCCGCTACCCCCTGCCCGCACGACGGACATGACGCGGCGGGAGCCGGTGGGGCCCGACTGGCCCGAGTACCTGGCCGCGCGGGCGAGTACGGCGCGCGACCCGCGCCTGGCCAGGTTCTTCGCAGAGGGCACCGTCGATCCGGCGACCCCGCTGCGGGACGTTCCTCTCGTGGCCGTGGACATGGAGACCACCGGGCTCGACCCCAATCGGCACGGCATCGTCAGCATCGGGATGGTGCCCTTCACGACCGAGCGGATCCGTCTGACGGACCGGCGCGTGTGGCTGGTGCGCCCACGGCGTCCGCTCACCGGGACGTCGGTCGCCGTCCACCACATCACCCACAGCGACATCGAGAACGCTCCGGACCTGGTCGAGGTTCTGGACGACGTCCTGACCGTCCTTGCCGGCCGGGTGGCGGTCGTCCACTACCGGGCCATCGAGAGGGAGTTCCTCGACGCCACGGTCACCGACCGCATCCAGGAGGGCGTCCGGTTCCCGGTCATCGACACCATGGAGATCGAGGCCCGGCTGCACCGCAGTTCGCTGCTGGGGCGTCTGCGCCGTGGGCTGGGTCGTGGACAGGTCTCCGTCCGGCTGGCTGATTCCCGCGCCCGCTACGGTCTTCCCACCTACCACGGGCACGATGCCTTCGTGGACGCGCTGGCGACCGCGGAGTTGTTCCAGGCCCAGGTGGCGACCCATCACGCCCCCGGGACGCCCGTGGGCGACGTGTGGGTCTGACGCCCCTCAGCCTCGCGCCCGCGATCCGCGGGGTGGTCGAGGCTCGCTCATCAGCCCGCGGACGATCGCGTAACACGCGGCAAGGAGGACGAACGCGAAGGGGAGCCCGGTCGTGATGACCGCCGCCTGGAGGGCGGTGAGGCCGCCGCCGAGCAGCAGGGCGATGGCGATGACGCCCTCGATCACGGCCCAGAAGACACGCTGGGGCTTGGGAGCGTCCACCTTGCCGCCCGCCGTGATGGAGTCGATGACCAGCGACCCGGAGTCCGACGAGGTGATGAAGAAGACCATCACCAGAACGATCGCGAGGAGGGAGGTGACCTGCCGCAAGGGCAGTTCGCTCAGCATCTCGAACAGTTGGATGTCGAGCGTAGCGCCCATGACGCCCTCGAAGCCGTCGGTCACGTACTGGCTGATCGCGGTCTGACCGAAGGTGGTCATCCACAACACGGAGACCGCCGACGGAACCAGGAGCACGGCAATCAGGAATTCGCGCACCGTGCGTCCCCGACTCACCCGCGCGATGAACATGCCGACGAAGGGCGACCAACTGATCCACCAGGCCCAGTAGTAGACGGTCCAGCTCGACAGGAAGCTCGCCACCTCCGGGCCCTGCTCGGGGTTGCGCGCCAGCATCATGAGCGAATTGCGCAGGAACGCCAGGAACGAC
>CAZZGU010000016.1:9253-20053 GCA_964653755.1 uncultured Nigerium sp.
GACTGGCTGAAGTTGAGGTCTTCCCGCCCGAACGGGTTCGCCAGGGCCGGGAGTTGCGTCAGGTAGGACCCGAGGTTCTGGAAGAAGCCGGTGGCGATCGCCAACGTGGGTCCGAACACGATCACGAAGAGCAACAGCAGGAACGCCAACCCCATGTTGAGTTGGGACAGACGCTGGACGCCCTTGTCGACGCCCGAAACGACGGAGGCGAGGGCAACGGCCGTGATCGCGATGATGAGCAGCACCATCGTGGTGACCGTGTTGGGGATGCCGAAGAGGTGATTGAGGCCGGCGGACGCCTGGGAGGCGCCCAACCCCAAAGACGTGGCCAGCCCGAAGAGTGTGGCGAACACCGCGAGGATGTCGACGAGATGGCCCGGCCAGCCCCACACCCGTTCGCCGAGGATCGGGTAGAAGACCGACCTCATGGTGAGCGGCAGCCCCTTGTTGAAAGAGAAGATCGCGAGCGAGAGGGCGACGACCGCGTAGATCGCCCACGGGTGCAACCCCCAGTGGAAGATCGTGGCCGCCATGCCGAGCGACGTGGCGGCGGCCGTGTTCCCCTCCGCCCCGCCGAGCGGGGCCCAGTCGGTGCGGACGCCGTCCTCGACGGTGACGCCGCCGAGGGCCGCACCGAAGTGGCTCATGGGTTCCGACACGCCGTAGTACATAAGGCCGATTCCCATGCCGGCGGCGAACAGCATCGCGAACCAGCCGGCACGGCTGAAGTCCGGGGTGGCATCGGCGCCACCGATCCGGACGCGGGCAAGGGGTGTGAAGATGAGGACGACCGTGAGGATCACGAAGACGTTCGCCGAGAGCAGGAAGAACCAGTCGGTCTGCTGGATCATCCAGGAGAACACCGCATCGAATGCGGGGGCAGCGATGTCCTTGAACGCGAGGGTACCGAGCACGAAGGCCACGATGACCACGGCCGACACCATGAAGACCTTGCCGTGCAGGTCAACGGGGAACCCGAACCGGGAGTGGGTGATGTTGTCCTGCCCGATGACGTAGTCGGTGTCGATGAGGTTTGCAGCGCCGCTCGGGGCGGGGATGCCGGGGGCGGATTCCTCCGCGGGGGTCTGCCTCTGGTCGCTCACTGGTTCACCTCCGCAGGGCGTACCAGGAAGACGGACGCCTTGGTGTGGGTGGCGATCCTGCCGCCGTGCGACGGCATCACCGCGTCGAGGTGCCGCGGCAGATGCGTGCCCATGACAACGAGGTCGGCGCCGATCTCCCTGATGGCGGCGATGATGGTCTCGTCGAGGTCCGCCACCGGGTCGGGGGACAGGATCACCTTCGAGTGGCAGGGGCGACCGTGGATCCTGCCTTGTCCAGCCACGAAGAGGGCAAGTCGCTGCTGGTACTCCCCGGGCGTCCGCGCCACGCTCCCGGGTGCGTCGGAGGTCACGGCGACGTACCAGACCTCCGCCCCGTGGTGGACCGCGGCGTCCGCGGCCACCTGCAGGGGCCGCTCCAGTTGGTCGATGTGTGCCAGGTCGACCGGCACGATGATGCGGTTGAACACGTCTGTCTCCTCGATGTCGTCGACAGGACCCTGACGGTCCTGCGATCCCTTCGAGCGCCCCATGAACCGTGTACGGGCACCCGCCAACTCCCGGGACACAGTCCCTGACAAGCCACGTCAGCGGCGGGAGTGGGTTCCACCCTCCCAGACCCTCGTGGCGTCTGTCGAGCCGTTCCTGCGGGCCGGGCCGGTCCTCAACCCAGCGGGATGGCCCGGACCCGGTTCGCACCGACGCCGGTCGGCGTCCGGGCGAGCAGCGTCAGGGTCCCGTCCTCCTCGAGGCGGGAGATGAAGTCGTGCTCGAGCGGGTCGGCGCCGAGGACGAACCCTTGAAGCCTGCGATGCTTCAGCGCCCGAGGTTGGGCCCGCCGGACACGTCGTCGAGAGCCTGCGCGATCTCGTCCGGGAGGGCATCGTCTTCCGCGTCGAGGTAGGGCTGCAGTTGGGCGGCCGTCCGTGCCCCCAGGAGGGGGGCCGTGACCCCCGGCGCGTCGCGCACCCACAGCAACGCGACCTGGAGCGGGGTGGTGCCCAACCCGTCCGCGGCCCTCGCGACCGCCTCGACCACCGCTCGGGACCGCTGCTCCAGGTACGGCTCCACGTACCAGCCGAAGTGCTCGGTCGAGGCGCGGGAGCCGCGCGGGATGCCCGTACGGTACTTGCCGGTGAGGACGCCGCGGCCCAGCGGTGACCACGGAAAGAACCCCATCCCGAAGTGGCGGATCGCAGGCAGGATCTCGACTTCGGCCCGGCGGGCCAGCAGGGAGTACTCCACCTGGGCGCTGACCAGCGGGGTCCGGCCGGGGAACGCCGACTGCCACGTGGACGCGAGCGCGGTCTGCCAGCCCACGAAGTTGCAGATGCCGGCGTAGCGGGCGTCGCCGGACGCAACCGCCTGGTCCAGAGCCGCGAGTGTCTCGTCCAGCGGCGCCTGGCCCCAGGCGTGCAGCTGCCACAGGTCGACGTGGTCGGTGTGCAACCTGCGCAGGGAGCCGTGCAGGTCGTCCAGCAGCGCGCGTCGCGAGGTGTCCACGACGCGGGAGCCATCCCGGAATGTGAAGCCGGCCTTGGTGGCCAGGACCAGGTCCTCGCGGGTGACCTCGGTGTGGAGCAGTTTGCCGAGCATCCGCTCGGCCTCGCCGCGGGCGTACGCGGGGGCGGTGTCGACCAGGTCGCCCCCGGCGTCCACGAACGCCCGGACCAGCCCCTTGGCCTCGTCGTAGCTCGTGTCCCGTCCCCAGGTCATGGTGCCCAGGCCCAGGCGCGAGACGCTCAGGCCGCTGCTCCCTACGCCACGGCGCTCCATGGGGTCACACCGCCGTGATGGCGCCGACGAGGAGGAGCCCCGCGATGACGAGCGCCAGGACGACCCGGTAGATGACGAAGATGGTGAAGTCGTTGGTGGCCACGAACTTGAGCAGCCAGGCGATCGAGGCGTACGCCACCACGAACGACACGATCATGCCGACCACGGTCGGCCCCCAGCCGATTCCGCCCGGCGCGCTGATCGCGGACGCCTGCGTGACGGCCTGCAGGCCGCCAGCCGCGATGAGGGTGGGGATGCCGAGGAAGAAGCTCATCCGGGTCGCGGTCACGCGGTCGATGCCCATGAGCAGGGCCCCCGAGATCGTCGCGCCCGAGCGCGAGACGCCCGGGACCAGCGCGACGCTCTGGACCAGTCCGAGCAGCAGCCCGTCTTTCCACGTGATCGAATGCTCGCCGCGGTCCTGCCGCCCCAGCCGGTCGCCCAGGAACATCACGACGCTCCAGGCGAGCAGGCCGCCGACGACGAACCACAGGCTCCGGAAGGGTCCCTCGACGAAGTCCTTGAGGGTCAGCCCCACCACAGCCGTCGTGGCGAAACCGGCGATCACCGCCCAGCCCATCTGGTAGTCCGGGTCCTGACGGGCCTCGCTCCCCGCGAGACCGCGCAGCCAGGCGGACGCGATCCGCACGATATCCGAGCGGAAGTAGACGATCGAGGCGACCATCGCTCCGATCTGGATGATCGCCGTGTAGGCCGTGACGCTCGGGTCGTCGATCGAGAGGCCGAACAGCTTCTCCACCACGGTCAGGTGCCCGGTGCTGGAGATCGGGAGGAACTCCGTGACGCCCTCCACGACGCCCAGCAGGACGGTCTGCCACCACTCCAGCATGCGCTCCACCTTCCCGCTGTCGCCGCGGCCAGCCTAGCGGCCCGGGGTCCCGCCGCTAGGCTGGGCCAGGCGCCGGGCCCGGCGCCACGATGCGAGGAGCTGAGATGCAGGCGTGGTCCCGACCCGAGGTGCCGGCGCTGCCCCCGGACGCCGTCCTCCCGCACGTGTTCGACACCGCGACCCGCACGCTCCTGCCCGTCGGCCCGGAATCCGGGACCGCGCGCCTCTACGTGTGCGGCATCACCCCCTACGACGCCACCCATCTCGGCCACGCGAACACCTACGTCGCCTTCGACCTCCTTCATCGCACATGGCTGGACGCCGGTCTCCGGGTGAACTACACCCAGAACGTCACCGACGTGGACGACCCGCTCCTGGAGCGCGCGGCTCAGAACGGCGTGGACTGGCGGGCACTCGCCGCGGAGCAGATCGAGCTCTTCCGTCGCGACATGGCTGCGCTGCGGGTCCTGCCGCCGGACCACTACGTGGGAGCCGTTGAGTCGATCGGGCTCGCGGTGGACTTGGTGCAGCGGCTGGAGCCGACCGGGCTGGTGTACCGCGTCGACGACCCCGAGTTCCCCGACTGGTACTTCTCCAGCACCGGTGCCCCGGGGTTCCTGACCCTGTCCGGGGTGGACGCCGCAGCCGCAGGAGCGATCTTCGGTGAGCGCGGCGGCGACCCCGAGCGCGCGGGCAAGCGCGACCCGCTGGACTGCCTGGTGTGGCGGATGGCCCGTGATGGGGAGCCGTCCTGGCCGTCGGCGCTGGGCGCCGGCCGTCCGGGCTGGCACATCGAGTGCGCCGCGATCGCGCTGCGTTACCTCGGCGAGGAGTTCGACGTCCAGGGCGGCGGCTCCGACCTGGCGTTCCCGCATCATGAAATGTGCGCCGCCGAGGCCACCGCTGCGACCGGGCGTCCGTTCGCGAAGGCCCACGTGCACTCCGGCATGGTGGGCTACGCGGGGGAGAAGATGAGCAAGTCGAAGGGGAACCTCGTGCTCGTCTCGCAGTTGCGGGAGCGTGGGGTCGACCCGATGGCGATCCGACTGCTGCTGCTCGCCCACCACTACCGCGAGGACTGGGAGTACACCGACGCCGACCTTGCCAGGGCCGAGGCGAGGCTGGCTTCCTGGCGCGGCATGATGAACGAGACCGCCGCACTCCCGGCGGGTGACACCGTCGCCGAGGTGCGGACGGCGCTGCGTGACGACCTCGACGCCCCGCGCGCGCTGGCCGCCATCGACGGGTGGGTGACCTCGTCGGGCAGCATCGAGGGCGACGACACGGACGCAGTCACGCTCATCCAGACGGTCGTGGACGCCCTGCTGGGCGTGGACCTGCGCCCCGCTCGCTAGACTCACGCCCCGTGAAGACGTTCGAGGCCCTGTTCGAGGAGCTCTCCGAGAAGGCCGTGACCCGACCCGAGGGGTCGGGCACCGTGCGGGAGCTGGACGCCGGCGTCCACTCCATCGGGAAGAAGATCGTCGAAGAGGCGGCCGAGGTCTGGATGGCCGCGGAGTACGAGTCGCGGGACGCGGCCGCTGAGGAGATCAGCCAGTTGCTGTACCACCTGCAGGTCCTGATGATCGCGAAGGGGCTGACGCTGGAGGACGTGTACGCCTACCTCTGAGGCCCCGGGTAGAGTCGGCGCCGTGAGCTCCCGACCCCTGCTGAAGATCGCCCTGCCCAACAAGGGTTCCCTCGCCGAGGCCACGACCTCCATGCTGAAGGAGGCCGGGTACCGCCAACGGTCCGACCTGAAGGACCTGGTTCTGGTCGACGAGGCCAACGGGGTTGAGTTCTACTACCTGCGACCCCGCGATATCGCGACCTACGTGGGGGAGCGCACCCTCGACCTGGGTTTCACCGGGCGCGACATGCTCCTCGACTCCGGGGCGGACGCCCGCGAGGTGCTCCCGCTCGGTTTCGGTGGGACGCGGTTCCGGTTCGCGGCTCCCGGTGGTGCCGACTGGACGCTCGCTGATCTCGCGGGGCGCCGCATCGCGACCTCATACCCCGGCCTGCTTCAGACCTACCTGGTTGAGCGGGGAGTCGCCGCCCGGCTGATCAAGCTGGACGGCGCGGTGGAGTCCGCCGTTCGTCTCGGGGTCGCGGACGCGATCGCCGACGTCGTCGAGACCGGCAGCACGCTGAAGCGCGCCGGGCTGGAGGTCTTCGGGGACCCGATCCTGGAGTCCGAGGCGATCCTGATCCAACCCAGCGGCGTCGAACGTCCCGAGGGCCTGGACCTCCTCATCCGCAGGCTGGAGGGGGTCATGACGGCCCGGAACTACAAGATGATCGACTACAACGTCGCCGCCGCCAATCTGGACGCGGCCAGCGCGATCACGCCCGGCATCGACTCGCCGACGGTCTCGCACCTGGCTCGCGAGGGCTGGCTCGCGGTCCGGGCGATGATCCCGGCCAGGCAGGCGCCCACGATCATGGACGAGCTGTGGGACGTCGGGGCGGAAGGCATTCTCGTGACCGACATCGTGGCGTGTCGGCTCTAGGGGCGGGCATGTCGGCAGCGGAAGTTCCCGAGGTCCTCGTCGCGCGCCCGCGCCTCGTCACGCTCAACGCCATCGCGTGGTCGATCGTCCTGCCGGGGGCGTCCCTGCTGGGCTGGTTCGCGCTCTCGCCGGACATTCGCGCCCTGTTCACCGCCTTCCAGCTCGCAACGCTGGCGTTCTTCGTGCTCTTCATGCTGGGGTTCGTCTGGGTGATTGCGCTGAGTTACGTCCGGGCGGACGCCACCGGGCTGAAGTTCCGCAACGGGCTGCGCACCCACAGGCTCGCCTGGTCGCAGGTCCGGGGCCTCCGCTACGCCCCTGGGGACGCCTGGGCGTTCGTGCTTCTGAACAGCGAGGTCGAGCGCCTGCCGCTCATGGGCATCATGCGTACCGACAAGCAGCGCGCCGAGGGATTCGTGGCGTCGCTGCATGCGATGCACACCGCGGCCCAGCGTCGTCGGTCCTGAGGGTCGTCGGTCCTGAGGGTCATCCGTCCTGAGCGTCGTCCGTCCTGAACCCGGTCTGCGGGGCCGAACGGTGGCCCTGCGCTACTGGATGCCGCGGCGACGCAGGATCTCGGTGACCTCGTCCAGGTCCGCGTCCGACGGGGTCGACTGATGCGCGGGCAGCGGGCGGGTCTGCGTCGCCGGCGCGGCCGGATAGGCGGGGGCGGCCGGGCGGGACGGAGCCGACGAAGCGGCGGGAGCAGGCTTGTGGCGCGGCCGGTCGGGGAGGAGCCGGCTCACGATCATCAGCAGGAGACCAAGGCCGAACAGGGCGACCCCGACCCACACCACCGGCGTGAGCGTCAGGGTGCCGTACCAGAGCCGTAGCGTCTCATAGGCGCCGATCACCTGAGGAGCGAGACCGAGCAGGTAGATCGAGATGGGCACCAGGGACAGCCCCAGCCACCAGACGACGGTCCTCACCTTCGCGCGCTTCCAGATCAGAGCGGTGACGACGATGCCGAGCAGCGTGAGTCCGCCGGCGACGATGAGCTGGAGCAGCACGGGGTCGAGGAGCATGTCCCCAAGCCTGCCATGCCGCTGGTGTCGGAGAAACCGGGCCGGCACGGGCGGGTTCGATAGCGTGGCGCGGGTGAGGAACCTCGGCCAACCCAATGCAGCCTTTGCGGACGACCACGGCGCGCCCGACCCGCAGGTCCGTGCGGCCCTTGCTGCCGCGCACGCGGGGGACACCGCCTACGCGCGGGCGATCGCAGAACTCTGTACGGCGCGGCTGCTGCTGCCGATCGTCGCGGAGGGCGACGAGACCTCCGCCGTGCTCCTGGAGTCTGCCAGCGGCGCGAAGGCTGTCCTCGTCTTCACCGGCCTCGACACGTTGGCGGCCTGGCGTCCCGACGCGCGGCCGGTGCCGTGCACGTTGGACGACGTCGCGGCGACCGTGCTGGAGGTGCACGGCGCAGCGATCGTGATCGACGTGGAGGGGCCGTTCCCGCTCGTGATCGAGGGACCCCTGGTGGACGAATTGGCGCGCGGCCGACGACTGGTCGAGCTGCCGGACGGCGGCTTCGGGTGGATGTTCCTCGACCGGGCCGGCGGGTAGCGCGCCCGCGGGGCGCGCGGGTCCTAGGCTGTGCTGGGCCCGGCCCAGAGGTTGATGCCCCCCTCGACTGCGTGCGCGTCGATGGCGCGGATCTCCCCGTCGCTGAAGTCGAGGTTGTCGAGGGCGCCGAGACTGTCCTCGAGTTGCCGAACGCTCGACGCTCCGATCAGCGCTGACGTGACCCGCGGATCCCTCAGCACCCACGCGATGGCGAACTGCGCCAGCGTCTGGCCGCGCTCGGCCGCCATGTCATTCAGCGCGCGGACATGGGCGAGGTTGCGCTCGCTCAGCAGGTCGGGGGACAACGACTTGCCCTGGGCCGCTCGCGAGCCCTCCGGGATCCCGCCGAGGTACTTGCTCGTGAGCATCCCCTGGGCGAGGGGGGAGAAGGCGATGCAGCCGACCCCGGCCTCGCCCAGCGCGTCCAGCAGGTCCTGCTCGATCCACCGGTTCAGCATCGAGTAGGACGGCTGGTGGATCAGCAGCGGGGTCCCGAGCTCCCTCAGGAGCGCGACCGCCTCCCGCGTCCGGGCTCCCGAGTAGGACGAGATGCCCACGTAGCGTGCGCGACCAGAGCGCACGGCGGTGTCGAGGGCGCCCAGCGTCTCCTCAAGCGGCGTGTCGGGGTCGAAACGGTGGTGGTAGAAGATGTCGACGTACTCAAGCCCCATGCGGCGCAGCGACGCGTCGAGCGAGCCCAGCAGATACTTCCGCGACCCGAGGTCCCCGTAGGGGCCCGGCCAGAAGTCCCAGCCGGCCTTCGTGGAAATCACGAGCTCGTCGCGGTAGGGGGCGAAGTCATCGCGCAGGTGGCGTCCGAAGTTGGTCTCCGCCGAGCCGTACGGTGGTCCGTAGTTGTTGGCGAGGTCGAAGTGCGTGACGCCGAGATCGAAGGCGCGGCGCAGGATGGCCCGCTGGGTCGCGAACGGGACGTCGTCACCGAAGTTGTGCCACAGCCCCAGCGAGACGGCCGGAAGGCGCAGCCCGCTGGTTCCGACCCGCCGGTACGGCATGCGTCCGTCGTAGCGGCGGGCGTCCGCGGCGTAGGTGTCGAGCAGGGGCATGGTCGTCTCCCGTGGTCAGGCCGTCCCCGATTGGTCCGGGCTCGGACGCCACGCTACACTGACGAGGTTCGACCGCCCCGACGGGCGTGTCCGCAACGAAGTGGAGCAGCCAGCCTCCCACCCGACCCGGCCATGGGTTCCATGGAACAACCGGCGGGTCACGGTGCCCCCGGCGACGGGGAGAGCGCCCGGCTGAGGCTCCCCTGTCCGCGGAGCCGTCCTGGGAACGCCGATCACTCATCGCAACCCTGGGAGGAACCCATCAGCACTGAACCGCGCATCAACGAGCGTATCCACGTGAACGAGGTACGCCTGGTCGGCCCCAACGGCGAACAGGTCGGCATCGTGAGGATCGAAGACGCGCTGCGCCTGGCCCGCGAATCCGATCTCGACCTTGTCGAGGTGGCTCCGATGGCGCGCCCGCCGGTCTGCAAGCTCATGGACTACGGCAAGTTCAAGTACGAGGCCGACCAGAAGGCCCGCGAGAGCAGGCGCAACCAGGCGAACACCGTGATCAAGGAGATGAAGCTCCGACCGAAGATCGACGAGCACGACTATGAGACGAAGAAGGGCCACGTGGTCCGCTTCCTCAGGGCCGGCGACAAGGTGAAGATCACGATCATGTTCCGCGGCCGTGAGCAGAGTCGGCCCGAGTTGGGCTACAACCTGCTGAAGAAGCTTGCCGGCGACGTGTCCGAGGACGGGATCGTCGAGTCGGCGCCGCGCCAGGACGGCCGCAACATGCTGATGGTGCTCGCGCCGACGCGCAAGAAGGCGGAGGCCCGGGCCGAGGAGAAGGTCGTCAAGGCCGCGAAGGCCGCCGAACGCGCGGCGGACGCCGAACTCGAAGCCCGTCTCGCTGCCGAACAGCGGGCGGCGGCCCAGGCGCAGCAGGCGCCCAAGAGGCGTAGGGGACCCGCCGACAACATGGACCCCGACATCGACCTGTAGTTCCCGGTCACCAGAGAAACCGAAGAATAAGGAGCGGCGAGACCATGCCGAAGATGAAGACGCACTCCGGTGCAAAGAAGCGTTTCCGGGTGACCGGCAGCGGAAAGATCATGCGACAGCAGGCCGGCAAGCGCCACCTCAACGAGCACAAGCCGACCCAGCGGACCCGGCGCCTGAGCGCCGACGTCGACGTGTCGAAGGCGGACCTCAAAGCCGCCCGCCGCCTGCTCGGCAAGTGATCCCGCCCGTACACCACTGAACGTCACAACCGGAGGAGAACCACCATGGCACGCGTGAAGCGCGCAGTGAACGCGCACAAGAAGCGCCGCGAAGTGCTCGAGCTGGCATCGGGCTACCGGGGCCAGCGCTCGCGCCTGTACCGCAAGGCCAAGGAGCAGATGCTCCACAGCGCCACCTACAACTACGCACACCGCAAGGACAAGAAGGGCGACTTCCGGTCGCTGTGGATCCAGCGCATCAACGCGGCCGCTCGTGCGGAAGGCATGACCTACAACCGCTTCATCTCCGGGCTCAAGGCCGCCGGCGTCGAGGTGGACCGCAAGATCCTCGCCGACCTCGCGGTGAGCGACCCCGCGGCCTTCGTGTCGCTGGTCGAGGTCGCCAAGGCCGCCCCGACCGCGTCCGTCTGACGACCCGCTCCACGCGGCGCGGCACGCCGGGGCGCAGTTCTTGCCCCGGTGGTGCCGCGCTCGTGTCCCCGGCGGGTGTGGCAAGGTGAACGGGTAGCGGAACGAGGAGGACGCATGACCGTCGAACGAGGTGCGGAACGCATCGAACTGGAAGAGTCACCGCAGGCCGTCCTGCGGGAGGCGCGCAGCCTCCTGCGTCGTAAGGACCGACGCACGACCGGGCTGTTCCTCGTCGAAGGGCGACAGGCCGTCCGGGAGGCGCTCAAGGTCCCCGGGGTGACCCGGCATGTGTTCCTCCGCTGGAACGCGGTCCACGACAACCTCGACCTGCTGGGCCTGGCGCGCGAGAGTGGCGTCCCCGTGTACGCG
>CAZZGU010000017.1:0-15339 GCA_964653755.1 uncultured Nigerium sp.
CGTGGAGGCGCGTTTCGAGCTGCACGGTCAGGTCGTGACCCTTCTGGATGGTCCAGGAGCCCGGGGCGAGTAGGTGCAGGGACACGTACTGGCGGTGTCCGGCGACCCGGGTGCGGATCGTGTGGAAGCGCACGGCTTCCGACTCGAACTCGTCGAGCACGGCGAGGAGTTGGTCGTGCTCGTCACCGGTGAGCGCATGGTCCATGAGGCCTTCGATCGAGGCGCTGATGAGGTGCCAGCCAGTCCAGATGATGTTCGCGCCGACCAGCAGCGCCACGATCGGGTCGAGGGGCAGCCACCCGGTCAGGACCACGAGCAGGACGCCGACGACGACGCCCACTGAGGTCCACACGTCGGTGAGGAGGTGCTTGCCGTCGGCCTCCAGGGTGATCGAGTGGTATCGGCGTCCGGCCCGGATCAGCACCATCCCCACGATGCCGTTGAGCGCGGACGCTGCGACCGAGATCGCCAGGCCGACGCCCACGTTCTCCAGGGGCGCCGGCGCCAACAGCCGCTGGATCGCCGACCAGATGATGAAGATGGCGGCGACGAAGATCATGGCGCCCTCGACGGCCGCGGAGAAGTACTCCGCCTTGCTGTGTCCGAAGTGGTGGTCTTCATCGAAGGGTTGCGCGGCCACCTTGAGGGCGACCAGCGCCACGATCGCCGCGACGAGGTTGACGAGCGACTCGGCGCATCCGAGAGGAGGCCAACTGACCCCGTCAGCAGATAGGCGCCCGACTTCAGGCCGATCGTGACCAGTGCGGAAGATCGCGCAGGGACTACCCTGCGCGATCTTCCGCATTGTGCATTTCGCTCGATCGTGTCGCCCTGGACAGTCGAAGCGCGCGTGCGCGGGTCAGGCGGACGCCTCGCGTGTGGCAATGCGGGCCTGCACCTCCGGACGCCGCAGTGGCGGCACGGTCTTCGGCGGGACACGACGATCTGGCAGTTCCTCGAGCAGGTGCGCCGTGATGTGGGCGATCTCTGCCACAGCAGCCTCGAACGGCTCGCGGATCCTGTCACTCACGGTCGTCACGCCGGTGACCTTGCGCACGTACTGCCGCGCCGCCGCCTCGATCTCCTCGTTCGTCGCCGAGGGTCCTCGGTGGGCGAAAACCGGACCCGCGGCGAAACGGGACGTGGGCCCCGGCCACGTTTCCGCTGGCTGGAGCCCACCTGATGGTCGGGGTGACAGGATTTGAACCTGCGACCTCATCGTCCCGAACGATGCGCGCTACCAAGCTGCGCCACACCCCGATGGCCCGAGGGCCGTGGAGGAGTCTAGCCCATCCCCACCGCAAATCTCACATTGCTCCCCGCGCGACGAGGTCGATCACCGAGACCTCGGGCGGGCAGGCGAAGCGGTAGGGCGCGAAGGGGGACATCCCGATTCCGGCCGAGACGTGCACCCACGAGGTCCGTTCGCCCGACGTGTGCTGGAACAGCCCGCTGGCGTGTTCGGGCGGCAGGTCGCAGTTGGTCACGAGCGCGCCGTAGCCCGGGACGCGGACCTGCCCGCCGTGCGTGTGCCCGGCCAGGATCAGCTGGACGCCGTCGGCCGTCATCGCGTCGAGCAGGCGCAGGTAGGGCGCGTGCGTCACCCCCAGCGCCACCGTGCCGGGCTCCGCCGGGCCGGCCACCAGCGCGTAGTCGTCGCGGTTCTCGTGGGCGTCCTCGGTGCCGCGGAAGGCCAGCCGGTGGCCCCCGATCGTCAGTTCGGCGACCGAACGGTTGAGGTCGACCCAGCCGATTCCGGTCAGGGCCGCGCGCAACTCGTCCGCCGGCATGGTCTGCTCCTGAGGGGCATGCCGCGCGGTCGTCCGCCACAGGTACGCCGCCGGGTTCTTCGGCCGCGGGCCCTTGAAGTCGTTCGACCCGAACACGAACACCCCGGGCACCTCCGTCAGGCGCCCCAGCGACTCGACCAGCGGGCCCACGGCGTCTGCCGAGCTGAGGTTGTCGCCGGTATTGACGACGAGATCCGGTTCGAGGCCACCAAGGCCCACCAGGAAGTCACGCTTGCGGCGCTGCCGGGGCAGCAGGTGGATGTCCGAGAGGTGCAGCACCCGCAACCGCGCCGAACCGGGTGGCAGCAGGGGCAGCGAGTAGCGCCGCACCTGGTAGGCGTGTGCCTCGATGAAGGTTCCGTAGGCGACGCAGCCCGCTGCCGTCACGCCGAGGGTCGCAGCCAGCCGGCGTAGCACGGTCCGGTCGGTCATCCGCCGGTTCCCTCCGCCGGGGGAGCGGGCTCCTCGCCACCGCCGTCACCGCCGTCACGTCCCGGACGCCCCTCCTCGGCGGGCTGTTCCGGGACCGGCTCAGGCCTGGGCGCCGGCCCGGACGAGACCAGCAACCGGATGGTGCTGTACTTCGGGGCGGTGCCGCGGGGGCTCGTGCCGAGGAACGTGCCGGAGGGCCGGGAGTTCTCGACGCGCGAGATGCTCGTGCCGAAGCCGGCCTCCTGGAGCAGGTCGCGACACTCCTCAAGCCCCATCGCGCGGCAGCTTGGCACCTCGACGTCGGGCTGCCGGTTTGCGGACTTGTCGGGCCTGGTGAAGCCGACCTTCTCGAGCCCCTGGAGCGCGCCCGCCATCGCAGGCTTCCAGATGCCCGCGCCCGCCTCACGACCGGACGAGCCCGCCAGCCTGGCCTTCCCGCCCCGGACGGGGGCACCCTCCAGGCTGCGCCTGTTCGGGTCCATGCGCGAGTAGCGGGCGGCCTTCTTGTCGACCGTGATCATGGCCGCGCCGGCCAGGTTGGCGGTGTAGCCGACGGTCCAGATCGTCGGGGCGTTGGTGTCCGTCCCGGTCTTGCCGGCGATCTCGTAGCCCGGAATGTTGGCGCTGGCTGCAGTACCGCCCGCGTCGAACGGGCCCTGCAGGATGTCGTTCATGGTGTCGGCCACGTTCTGCGGGATCACCTGCTGGCAGTTCGCGCTCGGAACCTCGTAGACCTTGCCGTCCTTGCCGACGGCCGACTTCAGGATGATCGGGTCGCACCGGACGCCACGGGCCGCGAAGGTGGCGTAGGCGTTCGCCAGCGAGATCGGGGTGATCTCGGCCGTGCCCAGCGTGAAGGCGGGCACGTAGTCGTACTCCTCGGGGATGCTCTTGCCGTTGGCCAGCCGCAGGCCGAGCTTCTCCGCCATCTTCGTCACCTCGCACAGGCCCGTGTCCCGCTCGAGCTGCATGAAGTAGGTGTTCGAGGACTTCTTGGCGCCCTCGTACATGTCGTAGTAGCCCGAGGTTCCGGTCGTGACAGGGCTCTTCCAGCCCTTGGCGCGGAACTTCCCGTCACAGGAGGTGAAGACCTGCCCGTTGAAGTCCATGGAGTTCGGCGCGTTGTAGGAGCGGCTCGTGGGGAACCCCTTCTCCAGCGCCGCGGCCAGGGTGAACGCCTTGAACGTCGACCCGCCGAAGTAGCCCTCGGCGCCACCGCGCGAGGCGTCCATCGCGTAGTTGTAGTACGTCTGGCCCTCGTTCGTGCCGATCTCCGGACGGCTCTGCGCGATGCCCTTGATGAGGCCGGTCCCGGGCTCGACCATCACCATGACCGCGATGACGGGATCCGTCGGGTAGACGTAGTTGGAGACCGCCTGCTGGGCGGCGTCCTGGGTCCGGGGGTCGATCTCGGTCGCGATCGTGAGGCCGCCGCGGTTGAGCAGGTTGCGGCGCGTCTCGCGGTCGGGGCCCAGGCTCGTCATCTGCAGCAGGGTCTTCTCGACGACCGAGCAGAGGTGCGGGTAGCGGCTGGCCGGGCAGCCGTGGGTGGTGACCTTGATGAGGCTGCGGTCGAAGCCGGTCGCCTTGGCGGCCTCGATCTCCTCGGGCGTCGCGAGATTCTGTTGCCCCATCACGTCGAGCACGTTGTTCCGGCGCTCGAGGGCGATCTTCTCGTGCTTGACCGGGTCGGTCGTCGACGGGTTGCGCACCAGGCCCGCCAGCATGGCGGCCTCGGGCAGGTTGAGGTCGCGCGCGGACTTGCTGAAGTAATGCTGCGCCGCCGCCTCGACGCCGTAGGCGCCGTCACCGTAGTAGGAGAGGTTCAGGTAGCGCTCCAGGATGTCGTCCTTGCTCAGCTTCTGCTCCAGCGCGATCGCGTAGCGCAGCTCCAGCAGCTTCCGGGCGAACGTGCGGGTCTGCGCCGCGGCGATGGCGTCCTTGTCGTCCTCCGACACGGCCTTGTCCAGCAGGGCCAGCTTCACGTACTGCTGGGTCAGCGACGACCCGCCCTGGGTGTTGCCCGAACTGGTGCGCACCAGGGCGCGCATGGTGCCGCGAAGATCGAGAGCGCCGTGTTCGTAGAAGCGCTGGTCCTCGACGGCGATCTGGGCCGCCTGCATGATGGGCGCGATCTCGGACAGCGGCACGTAGGTGCGGTTCTCGTCGTAGAACTTCGTCAGTTCGCTGCCGTCGGCCAGCAGGACGGTGGAGCCCTCCGCCGGCGGCGGCGTCTCCAGTTCGCGGGGGATCGATTCGACGGCGTTGGCGGACGCCTTGGTCAGCTCGGCAGTCATGCCCGCCGTGGGCACGATGAGGCCCGCCACGAGCAGGCCACCCAGGATGCTGACGACGGCGAACATCAACGACGAGTAGAGCCTCTTGCCCCGGGTCGGCACGCGCATGGATCCAGAGTACGTCAGCACGCCGAATGTTCCGCGAGCGGCACTGTCGCGCGGTGGCAACCACGTGCAAGTATTGTCGGCGCTTGGGCCTGTGGCTGAGGATGTTGGCCACAGCACCATGAAAGGCAGGGTCGATGTCGCTCCTCAAGGCCGAAGACTGGACGCTCCGCGCGAAGTGCCGGGGCATGCAGGACCAGCTGTTCCCCGAGGGCGCCGATCAGAAGCGTGCTCGTGCGGTGTGCATGGGGTGTCAGGTCAGGTCCGAATGCCTCGCCGAGGCCCTGGACAACCGCATCGAGTGGGGCGTCTGGGGCGGCATGACCGAACGGGAGCGCCGCCAGTTGCTCCGCCAGCGCACCGACATCGCCTCCTGGAGCGCGGTGCTCTGCCGCAAGCACGAGAGCTGAATCCCGCGGACTAGGCTGCGCCCATGACCAAGTGGGAATACGTCACCGTGCCCGTGCTCGTGCACGCGACGAAGCAGATCCTCGACACCTGGGGCGTGGACGGCTGGGAGCTCGTCCAGGTGGTCCCGGGCCCCAACGCCCAGAACCTCGTCGCCTACTTCAAGCGCCCGCTGGCGGACCAGTGACACCGTCGCAGCGCCTGGCCCGTCTCGGGCTGGAGTTGCCCGCCGTCGCCGCCCCGCTAGCCGCCTACACCCCCGCCGTGGCGAGCGGCGGCTGGATCATCACGTCAGGTCAGCTCCCGACGCGCGCCGGCGTCCTCGTCGCCACGGGTCGGGTCGGAGCCGGGGTCACCCCCGAGCAGGCGACCGAGTGTGCGCGCGTCGCCTGCCTGAACGCGCTCGCCGCCGCGGCGTCCGTGGCGGGCGGGCTCGACCGCATCGCACGGATCGTCAAGGTCACGGTGTTCGTCGCGAGCGACCCCTCCTTCACCGGGCAGCCGCGGGTCGCCAACGGGGCGTCCGAGCTGCTGGGCGAGGTGTTCGCGGACGCCGGCGTCCACGTGCGCAGCGCCGTCGGCGTGTCGGTGCTGCCCCTGGACGCCCCCGTCGAGCTCGAGCTGACCGTCGAGGCTGTCACGGCGTGACCGCGCCGCCGGCCGACCTCGTGGCCAGCGCCCGGGCCATCGACGCAGCCCTGGCCGACCTCTACCCGGACGCCCGCTGCGAGCTCGACTTCGCCAACCCCCTGCACCTGCTGGTGGCGACGGTGTTGTCCGCCCAGACGACGGACCGGCGCGTCAACCAGGTCACGCCACGCCTGTTCGCGCGTTACCCGGACGCCGCCGCGCTCGCGGGCGCGGACCCGGTCGAGGTGGGGGAGTTGATCCGACCGACGGGGTTCTACCGCGTCAAGGCGCTCCACCTCGTCGGCATCGGGCGCGGCCTCGTGGAGCGGTTCGGCGGCGAGGTGCCGGGGTCCCTTGCCGACCTGGTAACGCTGCCCGGGGTGGGCCGCAAGACCGCCAACGTCGTGCTGGGCAACGCGTTCGGGGTTCCCGGCATCACGCCCGACACGCACCTCATCCGGCTGGCGAACCGCTTCGGCTGGGTCCGGTCGAAGAACCCGGACGTGGTCGAGGCGGCCGTCGGCGCGCTCTTCGACCCCGCCGCCTGGGTCATGGTGAGCCACCGCGTCATCTGGCACGGGCGGCGCAGGTGTCACGCGCGGCGTCCGGCGTGCGGGGCGTGCCCCCTGCCAGCCTTGTGTCCGAGCTACGGTGAGGGACCGACAGACCCGGTGGTGGCGCAGCAACTCGTGAGGGAGCCGAGGGGATGAGACGTGCGCGCAGGGGAGCGGCGACGCTGGCGGCTGCGGTCGTCCTCGCGGGCTGCCAGAGCCTTCCCAGCCCGAACGCCCCCGCGCAGGCCACCCGGCCGGTGACGACGGCGACGATCGACCTCGAGGCAGTCCGTGAGGCGGCGGGCATCCCCGACTGCCCCGTGGCGCCCGCCGAGGCCGCGCCCGTCGAGGGGGGCCTGCCTGACCTCACGCTCCCGTGCCTCGGGAGCCCGCGGACGGTCAACCTCGCAGCCCTGCGGGGGACTCCGATGGTGGTGAACTTCTGGGCCCAGTGGTGTCCGCCCTGCCGTGCGGAAGCGCCTCACCTGCGCACCTTCGCCGAGGCCGCGGGCGACGACGTGCTGATCCTGGGGGTCGACTTCGACGACCCCGACCCCGCGCTCGCGCTCGAGTTCGCCGGCCTGGTCGGCTGGCCCTATGCGCACGTCGTGGACGCCAGCCGGGCCACCCAGCGCCCGCTCGCCGTGGTGGGCATTCCGCTGACCCTGTTCGTGGACGCCTCCGGCACGATCGTGTACCGGCACACGGGCCCCTTCGAGTCCGCCGAGCAACTCACCGCCCTGGCGGCCGAGCACCTGGGGGTGGCGACGTGACCCCGCCGCCGGCGCTCGACGTGTTGCGCGCCGGCCTCCGTCACCCGGAGGCCCTGGCGCGGTTCGCCGCCGGCCGCGGGCCGCGGGACGCCCGCCGCGCGGCCGTCCTGATCCTGTTCTCCCACGACGAGGATGCCGCCGCACTTGAGGAGGGGGACGCCGCCGGCCTGCGGTTGGTCGTCATCGAGAAGTCGGCGATGCTCCGCAAGCACGCCGGTCAGGTCGCCTTCCCCGGCGGGAGCGTCGAACCCGACGACGGCGGCGCCGTGCAGGCCGCGCTCCGCGAGGCGCGCGAGGAGGTGGGCGTCGACCCCGACAGCGTCGAGGTCCTCGGGCTGCTGCCCCCGGCCCACATCTCGGCGACGGGCTACGACGTCCGGTCGGTGGTGGGCTGGTGGCACCGACCCCTGCCCCTGCGGCCCGTCGACACGGTCGAGGTGGCGGCCGTGCACTCCCTCGCCGTGCCCGCCCTCGTCGACCCGGTCCACCGGCTCACCTGGACGCACCCGCTCGGGCACGTCGGCCCGGGCTTCGTCGTCGGCGATCTGTTCATCTGGGGGTTCACCGGCTACCTGCTGGACGGCCTCATCCGATTGGCGGGTTGGGAGCAGCCCTGGGACGCCCGGCGCCGCTCAGCGGTTCCGCCCAGGTTCCTGCACTGGGCCGCCCGCGACACCGGGCTGTGAGGTGGCGGCCACGGAGCCGTTGCCGGTCTGCGGTGTCCGGGGTCCTGCCGCGGCGACCGCCCCGAGCGCGAGGCGCCGGTAGGCGTCCGGCCGCCGGTAACGGTCGCCCCAGACCTCGTGGGCGCGCCACTCCCGCAGGGCCCCCAGGTCGATGCGGAAGCTGACCAGTTGCTCATGTGCGTCCGCCCGCGCGATGAGGGGATCCCGGTAGCTCCCGTCGGGGCCGAACACGATCGGGCTGTACGCGGACGACTGCCCCCAGCCGTCGCCGGGGTAGTTGGCCATGCAGACGACCATCATGTTCTCGAAGGCGCGCGTCTCGAGCTGGTGGGCGCGGACGGGGTTCCACGCGCTCGCGTTCGTGACGAGGACCAGCTCGGCGCCGCCGAGCATGAGCTCGCGGGCGCTCTCGGGGAATTCGCGGTCGAAGCACGTCATGACGCCGATCCGGACGCCGTCGAACACCGCGGTGTCGAAGGTGTCCCCGGCCACCAGGGTCGACTCGGAGTCGTACGGAATGTGCACCTTGTCGTGGCGCAGGATGACCTCCCCGGAGCGGTCGATGACCAGGCAGGTGTTGCGCGGGCCGTCCGAGCCGCGCGCGAGCAGGGTCGGCGCGATCCCCACGCCGAGCTCGCGGGCGAGATCGCGGAAGGTGTCCACCCACTCCCCGGCGACGTCGAGAGCGCGAGAGGCGTTCACGGGGAGGGCGTAGCCGGTCGACCACATCTCGGGGAACAGCACGAGGTCGGCGCCCTGGGCCGCGGCCTCCCGCACGATGCGGACGCCGAGGCGCAGGTTGGCGTCCGGGCGATCGGGGCGCGCACGGAACTGAGCCGCGGTGACGGTGAGGAGCGGACGGGCTCGGGGGGTGGCGTGGGGGGACGTGGGGGCTCCTTCGGGGGATGATCGCAACATCGTTCGCTCGCTGCACACTCATTGTGGCGCGCGTCGCCCCTTCTCTTTCTCACCTCCGACAGGCAGGATTCCCCCCATGACGCCCAACCCTGACCCCTGGTGGCTCAACGCCGTCGTCTACCAGATCTACCCGCGTTCCTTCTGCGACTCTGACGGTGACGGGGTCGGCGACCTGCGGGGCATCATCTCCAAGCTGGGCTACCTGGCCGACCTGGGAGTCGACGTGGTCTGGCTGTCGCCGATCTACCGCTCCCCGCAGGACGACAACGGGTACGACATCTCCGACTACACCGACATCGACCCCCTGTTCGGGACGCTGGACGACTTCGACGAACTCGTGGCCGGTCTCCACGCGCGCGGGATGAAGCTGGTCATGGACCTCGTGGTCAATCACACCTCCGACGAGCACCCCTGGTTCGAGGAGTCCCGCGACCCCGCCTCACCGAAGCGGGACTGGTACTGGTGGCGTCCAGCCCGCGAGGGCTTCGAGCCCGGGACGCCGGGCGCCGAGCCGACCAACTGGGGCTCGTTCTTCGGGGGGTCGGGCTGGGAGTATGACGAACGCTCCGGGGAGTACTACCTCCACTTGTTCAGCCGCAAGCAGCCTGACCTCAACTGGGAGAACCCCGAGGTCCGGCAGGCGATCCACACGATGATGACCTGGTGGGTCGACCGGGGCGTCGACGGCTTCCGCATGGACGTCATCAACCTCATCAGCAAGACGTCCCCGCTGGTCGACGGTCCGGTCGGCGCGGGCGAGCGGTACAGCCGGGAGGTCTCCCTGGTCGCCAACGGCCCCCGCATGGTGGAGTTCCTCGAGGAGATGCACCAGGCGGTCGACTTCAGCGGCCGCGAGCTTTTCACCGTGGGTGAGATGCCCACCGTCGACATCGAGCGCGCCCGGGCCTACACCAGCCAGGACCACCCGCGGCTCGGCATGGTGTTCACCTTCGAGCACATGACGCTCGATCAGCAGCCCGGGTCGCACAAGTTCGCCCTCAAGGATCTCCACCTTCCCGACCTCAAGAAGAACCTGGCAGCCTGGCAGTACGGGCTCGCCGACGAGGGTTGGAATTCCTTGTACTGGGACAACCACGACCAGCCGCGCGCCGTCTCGCGCTTCGGGGACGACCGTCCGGAGTTCCGGGTCGCCTCCGCGCGGACCCTGGCCACCGTGCTCCACCTGCACCGCGGCACGCCCTACGTCTACCAGGGTGAGGAGATCGGCATGACCAACGCCGGCTTCACCGGGATCGACGCCTACCAGGACATCGAGTCCCGCCGCCACTACGACGAGGAGTTGGCCCGCGGTGTCGCTCCCGGCACGCTGCTGGCCGGCCTGGCTGCGAGGAGCCGCGACAACGCCCGGACGCCGATGTGCTGGTCAGCCGGCCCCCAGGCAGGCTTCACCGCCGGGACGCCCTGGCTGCCGGTGAACCCCAACCACACCGAGATCAACGTGCAGGCCGCGCTCGCCGACCCGGCCTCCGTCCTGGCCCACTACCGGAGGCTCATCCGGCTGCGTCACGAGCACGAGGTCGTGGCCAGGGGACGCTTCGAACTGCTGTTGCCCGACGACGAGAACCTGTGGGTGTTCACGCGGACGCTCACGCAGGAGACCCTGCTGGTGCTGGCGAACATGTCGTCGCACGTGGTGGGGGTACCGATCGCGGACCTTCCGGACCTCACGGACGCCGAACTGCTGCTCGGGCCGGCGCCCGGCTGGGACGTCGACGTCCAGACCCTCGAGCCGTGGGAGTCGCGGGTCTACCGGCTGGCGCGGTAACGGTTCAGGTGGTGACGGTTCAGGTGGTGACGGTTCAGGCGACCTCGCGCGGCTTGCGCACGTCGAGGTTGGCGACATTGGCCTGACCGCGCGCGACGGCGGTCTTGACGGCGGTGACCGAACGCTGCGCCTGGTCGACGGTCTTCTCGGGACCCTTGAGCGTGAGCTGGCCCTTGCCGACCAGCGCGAGCAGGCCCGCGAGCACGAGCAGAACGACCGCGGTCGTGAGGAAGCCGATGGTGTACGCCCAGACGGGGGCCAGCCACAGGTGGAACAGGCCGCTGACCGCGAACGCGAGCGTGATGAACAGCAGTGTGGCTGCGTTGATCGCCAGGTAGCCCGCTGCACCGAAGAGCCCGGCCCCGATGCCGGCCTTCTTCGCCTGGGGCGCCAGTTCGGCCTTGGCGAGCTCGATCTCGCCCTTGACGATCGTGGTGATGTCGGCCTGGATGTCCCTGATGACGTCGGAGACGGCGGGCTTCTCTGCCATGGTGACTCCCTCGCTCGGCTACGCCTCATGCTAGCCGTCCGGTGCGTCGGACGGCACCGGCCGCGTCAGAGCCGGATCTGAAGCCCGTCGTCGGGAAGCCGGAGTTGTGAGGTGAACTCGTCGTGGTCGACGAAGGCGCGCCAGCAGGAGACCTGGTAGGGCAGGAGGAGGGGCTCCGGTGCCCGCGCCGAGGATTCGTAGAGGTCACCGACCGCGCGCATGAGTTCGGAGCGACGGTCCTCGGCAAGGTCGCTGAACCGGGCGGCCACCATCCCCAGCATGTCGACGCGCGAGATGGGCAGCCACAGGCGGAAGTTCCGGCGCTCGACGTGGGGGAAGAAGGCGTCCCCGGTGACCCGGGCGACGGCGTCCGTCCCGTAGTCGCCGGACATGGCGTCGGGGTCGATCCCGCGTACGAGCGCGGCGAGCCTGCGCACCCAGGGGACCGAGTCGTCGCGTTGGGTGTAGCTCACAGCCAGGTGACCGCCCGGCCTGAGGACCCGCGCGACCTCCCGCAGCACGGCAGGAAGATCGAGGCGGTGGAGCGACTGGTGGACGAACACGGCATCGAACGCGGTGGGCACGAAGGGCAGTCGCTCCGGGAGCGACACGGTGGGCAAAGCCTCCGGGGCCCGGGACATGAGACGGCGCAGCCCGGCGCGCGTGGGGTCGCTGGCGACCACGCGATGGCCCCGGGCGACCAGTCCGGCGGCCAGGGGGGCGCACCCGCGGCCCAGGGCCAGGACGCGGCCGCCAGGTGGGGGCGAGAGCCAGTCGAGGGCTGCGGCCGGGAAGGCCGGCTGAGTGCTGGCTGACGTCATGGGGCTGATCGTACGCGGACGGCGTGGCGTCTCTTGGCCGAGGGGGTGTGGACGGCCGTGGGCGCCTGTCCACAGGGAGGCGGCCGCGCGGTCGGAGAGGGGCCCGGCGTCCCAAGGTGGGGGCGTGAAGACACCAGGGATCGTCCTGCTCACCCGTGACGAGGCGGTGGCGGACGCGGTGCTCGCCACGGCTGCGGCGCTGACCGCCCCCACCGAACTGCTGGAGGACGTGGAGACGTTCGTCCGCCGGTGGGCGACGGCCGACGTCGTGCTCGTCGGAGGGGACTGTGCCGCCGCTGTGGCGTCCGCGGCCCCGCGCCGGCGCGGCCGCGTCTACGTGGTCGGCTTCGACGCCGAGGAACTGGGGGCGTGGTCCGCGCCGATCGGGGCGGAGGTGATCCCGCTGCCCCGGGGGCTGGCCTCGCTGTCGGCGGCCATGTCGGAGGACGGCGGCGCGAGCTCGCCGGTCGTGGCGGTCGTCGGGGGAAGCGGGGGCGTGGGAGCCTCGACCCTCGCCGCCGGCCTCGCGTTGGCGGCCGCGCGTCGGGGGACGTCCTGCGCCCTGGTCGACATCGACCCGCTCGGCGGCGGCCTCGACCTGTTGCTCGGGGCCGAGCGGACGCCGGGGTGGCGGTGGCCGCGCCTGGCCGGGGCGCGCGGCGAGGTGAGCGACGTGCGGCCGTTCCTGCCCGAGGTGGAAGGCGTCGCGGTGGTCTCGATGGCGCGTGCCGCCGACGCGGCGCCCCCCTCGGCGGAGGCGGTCCAGGCGGTGCTGTCCTCGTTGGCGCGCCAGGCGGACCTTGTGGTGCTGGACACAGGGCGATCGCCGCTGCCGGCCGCCCGCCAGCAGGTGCGGCTGGCCCAACCGGCGGTGCTCGTGGCGGGCTCGGACGTCCGGGCAGTGGCGGCCTGCGCCGAGACCCGCCGGGCGCTCGACCTCGCCGGGGCCCGGGTCGTCGTGCGGACGCGTCCAGGGGCCCGTGTCCCGCCGGCGATGATCGCGGACGCGCTCGACTTGCCGCTGCTGGGCGTCGTGCCCGACGACCGACAGTTGGCCCGGGCGGCGCTGGAGGGCGAACCGCCGGGCTGGCGCCGGGGGCCCTGGGCGCGTGCCGTCGAGGGACTCGTGGAGGCGATCCTGGGGGAGGCCCGTGATGGCGATCGATCTTGACGAGGTCCGTGCCCGGCTGAGCGCCCTGGGGCAGCCGCCCCGGCCGGCCGAGGTGGCGGACGCCCTCGCCTGGCTGGGTTACGTCGTGAGTGACGCCGCGGTGCTCGGCACCGTCGACGCCCTGCGTCGGGAGAGCCGTGGCGCGGGCCCGCTGGAGCCGCTGCTGCGACTGCCCGGCGTGACCGACGTGGTGGTCAACGGTGCCGGGGCGGTCTACGTGGACCGGGGAGCCGGGCTGGAGCGTTCGGAGGTGACGTTCGACTCGGACGAGGCGGTCCGGCGGCTCGCGGTGCGGCTGGCGGCGATGGTGGGCCGGCGCCTCGACGACGGCCAGCCGTTCGTCGACGCGCGGTTGCCGGACGGCACCCGTGTCCACGCGGTCCTGGCCTGCCTGGCCGATCCGGGCACCTGCCTGTCGCTCCGCGTGCCCTCCCGCGTCCGGTGGCCGCTGGCCCAGTGGGTGGAGCGCGGTTCACTGGCGTCCGACGGGCTGCCTCTGTTGCGGGGGCTGGTGGCCAGGCGCCGCGCCCTGCTCGTCTCGGGGGGCACCGGCACCGGCAAGACGACGTTGCTGGCGTCCCTGCTGGGCGAGGTGCCCGCGCGGGAACGCCTCGTCATCGTGGAGGATTCGCGTGAGCTCAACCCCGACCACCCCCACGTGCTCCGGCTCGAGGCGCGGCCGGCGAACGCGGAGGGAGCCGGTGAGGTGACCCTCACGCACCTCGTCCGGCAGGCGCTGCGCATGCGCCCCGACCGGCTGATCGTCGGGGAGGTCCGCGGCGCCGAACTCTGTGACCTCCTCGCCGCCCTCAACACGGGCCATGAGGGCGGGTGCGGGACGGTGCACGCGAACTCCGCCGACGCCGTGCCCGCACGGCTCGAGGCCCTGGGGGCGCTGGGCGGGCTCGGGCGCAGCGCCGTCCATGCGCAGGTGGCGGCCGCGTTGGACGCCGTCGTCCATCTGCGTCGGGGCCGCGACGGACGCCGGCGCATCGAGCAGGTCGCCCTTCTGGAGGCGGGGTCGGACGGCCTCGTGCGAGCCGTTCCGGCTGTCACCTGGGACGCCGACCTGCGGGCGACGGACGGACCGGGCGCGGCGCGCCTGCGGCGACTGGTCGAGCCGTGACGGCGCTGGCTGCTATGGCTGCGGCGTGGGCCGCGTGGTGGTGGGTGGGTCCGCCCGGAGGCCGGCTGGACCGGCTCGCGGCGCGCCCGGCCGACCGCCGGGAGCCCCCGCACGCCCCCCGGCGGCTGCGGGGCGCTGCTGCGCTGGCGGGGTGTCTGCTGGTCCTGGCCGGGATCGTGGCGGGGGCGCGTGGGGTGGCGCTCGCGCTCGTGGCCACGCTGGTGGGAGGCACGGGAACGGTGCTGGCGGTGCGTCACGCGGCGCGGCGGGAACAGGATCGACGCCGGGAGGAGGTCGTGCACGCCGGCGAGGTGCTTTCCGGGCTCCTGCGGGTCGGGCAGATCCCGGCGACCGCCCTGGCGCTGGCGGCCGTCGACGCTGAGGTGCTGCGCGAGGCCGCCGCGGAGCAGGCCGTCGGGGGAGACGTCGGGGTCGCGCTCCTGCGTGCTTCGGCCCGCCCGGGGCAGGAGGGCCTGTCCGACCTGGCGACCGCCTGGGAGGTGGCCTCCCGGACCGGCGCTTCGCTGGGAGACGCGCTCGAAGCGGCTGCGCAGCGATTGGCCGACGAGCACGAACTGGCGCGGCTCGTCGCGGCGGAACTGGCCGCGGCTCGTGCGGCCGGGCGCGTCATGGCGGTCCTCCCGCTCGTGGGCCTCGCGCTGGGCTTCGGGTTCGGCGGCGACCCCACGGTCTTCCTGACCGGCACGACCCCGGGGCGGGTGTGTCTTGTTGCGGGGACCGCGCTCGCGTGCGCCGGCGTTCTGTGGACCGACGTGATCGCCGACCGCGCCGGGGGCGGGTGATGGACGCGTGGACCCTCCTGGCCGCAGGCGCGGCGGGAGCGTGCGTGCTTGCGGCAGTCCCGGCGCCGGGGTTGAAACGCCTGGACACTCCGGCCTGGCGGGCGTGGCCTCGAGAACTTCTCAGGCATGTCGGTGTGATGCGGCTCCTCGGCCGGTTCGGGGCGGCCGGGCCGGGGACGCCGCCCCGGGGGCGCGCCGGCGTCCGCGACCGAAGGCTGGTGCGGGAGGTGCCCCACGTCTGCGAACTGCTCGCGGTCTGTCTCGAGGCGGGCCGCCCCGCACGCGGCGCCCTGCGGGTGGTGGCCGCAGCGATGGACGGGCCGACCGCCGAGGCTCTCCGGCGGGTTCTCGCCGAGATCGACCTGGGGGTGGAGGAGGCACGGGCCTGGGCAGCGCTCGGCGCGGTCCCGGGCTACCGCGCCGTGGCCCGGGACCTGGCCCGCTCGGTGCACACCGGCGTGCCGTTGGCGACGTTGCTGCGTCGCCATGCCGCCGACGCGCGCCGGGAGGAGCGCGGCCGGGCGCAGGTGCGGGCCCGCGGAGCCGGGG
>CAZZGU010000017.1:15349-15815 GCA_964653755.1 uncultured Nigerium sp.
TCCTCAGCGCGCTCCCGCTCGTGGTGTGCTTCCTGCCCGCGTTTCTGCTGCTCGGGGTCGTGCCGATCTTCGGGGCTGTGGCGGCGGGGTTCCTGCGGTGAGTGCTCGGGGATCTCTGCCGCGGCCGACTGTCCACAGGCCGCTTCGCAGCGCGGGAAGTTGTCCACACCGCACGCGGCCGGTGACGCGCCGGGCGCCGTCATGCCCAACGTGGGGGTGCGCCGCGCGGGCGGCGACCAGGGGAAGGAGTGCAAGCATGTCGCAACAGATCGAGGCCCACACGGGGGCGGAACGACGTCGCTCGCTGGCCGAGCGGGGGATGGCCACGGTCGAGTACGCCATCGGCATCGTGCTGGTGGTGACCATCATGGCCGTCATCATCAAGGCCGCCCAGGACGGCTGGTTCCTCGACCTGGTGAAGGGCCTGATTCAGGCGCTGTTCTCGGTGATCATGCGCAACATGGCC
>CAZZGU010000017.1:15825-16331 GCA_964653755.1 uncultured Nigerium sp.
CATGGCCCTCTGACCGCCGTCGAACGAGGGGAAGGGACGACCGTGGGCGCCTTCGCGGCGCTGCGCCGCTGGCGCCGGGGGGTCGGCGGGCGGGAGCGCGGGATGGTCACGGTGGAGATGGCGGCGGCCAGCCTGGTGCTGGCCGCCGTCACGCTGTTCTGCGTCGCCGTGTTCGGTGCGGTGTTCCAGCTCGGCCTGTGTCAGCTCACCGCCAACGAGGTGGCGCGCCAGCAGGCCCGCGGGGACGCGGCCGCAGTGGCCAGGGCGAGTGCCGACGCCCCCGTCGGCGCCCGCGTGGAGACGCGTCGCGAGGGCGGGGCGACCGTCGTCACCGTCGCGCTGGATGCCACGGTGCTGAGGTGGCGTGTGCCCCTGGCGGCGCAGGCCCGGGTCATCGACGAGGTGCAGGCGTGACCGCGCGGGCCAGGACGACGGGGGAACGCGGCGCCGGGACCGTGCTGGTCAGCATGGTCATCCTGCTGGTGGTGACCCTCACGCTCGCATCG
>CAZZGU010000017.1:16341-19695 GCA_964653755.1 uncultured Nigerium sp.
GCATCGGTGGCGGCGGGACTGGCCCGGGCCCGGGTGGCCCAGGTGCAGGGCGCGGCCGACCTGGCGGCCCTCGCCGGCGCAGCGGCGCAGTGGTCGGGTCGGGACGCGTGCGACGCCGCCGCGGCGTCCGCCGGCTCCAACGGCGTCCACCTCGCGGGGTGCAGCGTGGCAGGCGACGAGGTCGAGTTCGTGGTCTCTGCGACGGTCGAGGCATCGGTCGACCTGGGCCGGTTCGGCGACGTGGGGCGGGTGTCCTCCCGGGCTCACGCGGGGGTGGTCACCGGGGCCGTGGCGTGAGGGGCCACCAGCGCCCGGACCACCTCGGCGGCCGCCCGCTTGTCGAGGGGGTTGTTGCCGCTGCCGCACTTGGGCGAGACGACGCAGGAGGGGCACCCGTCGGAGCACGGGCACGTGTCCAGGCGCTGCAGGGTCGCCGACCACCAGAGTTCAGCCCGCTCATAACCCAGGTGGGCGAACCCCGAGCCGCCGGGGTAGCCGTCGTGGACGAAGACGGTGGCGGTTCCGGTGTCGGGGTGGAGCACCGTCGACACCCCGCCGATGTCCCAGCGGTCGCACGGGACGAGGGCGGGCAGCAGGCCGATCGCGGTGTGCTCGGCGCCGTGCACCGCTCCCGGCAGGCACGCGGGGTCGACCGGGAGGCCCGCGAGCACCTCGGAGGGCAGCGTCCACCAGGTGGCGACGGTCGTCATGTGGCGCTCGGGGAGATCGAGCCCGGTGAAGTCCCAGACGGCCCCGGTCTCCGAGTCGCGACGGAGGTAGCCCACCACCTGCGACGAGAGTTCGACCGTGCCCACGTGCACCTGCCCCAGGCCGAGCGGCCGGGTGGCGTGGGTGGCAAGGACCCGCACGCCTGTCACCGACTGCGGCTGCGTGAAGTAGCCGGGGTCGGACCTGCGGGCGAGCGCGACCCGGTCCTGCTCGTCGAGGGAGCCGATCACCCACTGCTCGCCCTGGTGCACGTAGACGGCCTGGGGGTGGAGCGTCCGGTCTGCGGCGGACGGGTCGACCTGCCCGATGACGCGTCCGGTGGCCTCGTCCACCACCTCGAACGCCCGCCCCCGGATCGAGCGCAGGTCGATCGAGTCAACGGCCCGCTGGGCATGGGTCCAGAACCAGCCTGCCGGACGCCGGCGCAGGACGCCCTGGGCGGCCAGCTGGTCGGCGAGCGTGACGGTTCCGGGTCCGAACCAGGTGGCGTCCGCCTCGGTCAGCGGCTTCTCCTGGGCGGCGGCGGCGAGATGGGGCCCGAGCACATACGGGTTGCCGGGATGCACGATGGTTCGCTCGATGGGGCGGTCGAAGATCAGGTCGGGGTGGTCGACGAGATACGCGTCGAGGGGGTCCTCGCGGGCGGCCAACACCGCCAGCGCGTCGCGCCCGGCACGGCCCGCGCGCCCCACCTGCTGCCAGAGGGCGGCCAGGGTGCCGGGGAACCCCGCTGCCACGACGGCGTCCATGCCGGCGATGTCGACGCCGAGCTCGAGCGCGTTGGTACAGGCGACCCCGCGCAGGGTGCCGTCCTGCAGGGCCGCCTCGATCGAGCGCCGGTCGTCCGCGAGATAGCCCCCGCGATAGGCGGCGATGGTCTCCGGTCGGGCGGACAGCTCCCGGGCGCGGATCGCCACGAGCTCCGCCTGGAGGCGCGAGGTGGTGAAGACGAGCGTCTGACCGGACGCCGCGAGCCGGGCCAGCAGCCCGGCGGCGGTCTCGGTCAGGCTGGGGGTGGGGCGCCACAGCACGAAATCGAGGGCCGCCTTGGGGGAGGCGTCGTCGGCGACCAGTTCGACGTGGTCGAGTCCTGCGAGATCGCGGGCGACGGCGTCCGCCTGCGAGATCGTGGCGGAGGCGAACACGAAGGCGGGGTCCGCGCCGTGGGCGTGGCAGAGCCGCCGCAGCCTGCGCAGCACCGCGGACACGTGGCTGCCGAACACCCCCTTGTACCGGTGCGCCTCGTCGACGACGACGTAGCGCAGGTTTCCGAGCAGACGGGTCCAGCGCGCGTGCTGGGGCAGGACGGAGCGGTGGAGCATGTCGGGGTTGGTGAGCACGTAGCCGGCGAAGTCGCGGGCGAAGCGCCGCTCGTCGTCGCTGGAGTCGCCGTCGAGGGCAGCGACCCGCCAACCGGGCAGGTCGAGCTCCTGACAGAGCCGCAACTGGTCGTGCGCGAGCGCCTTGGTGGGGGCGAGGTAGAGCGCGGTGTGGCGCGGCGGAACGGCGAGCCGCGGCGTCCGGGCCTCCGGCAGGCGCCCCACGCGGCCGTCGACGACCGCGGCCAGTACGGGCAGCAGGTAGGCCAGGGACTTTCCGGATGCCGTGCCGGTCGACAGCGCAACGTGCCGCCCGGCGAAGGCCGCGTCCGCAGCCGCCGCCTGATGCGCCCACAGGGCCGGGACCCCCCGGGCGGCCAGGGCGGCGCGGGTCGCCGACGTGACCCAGGCGGGCCAGTCCGCCGTGCGCCCGGGAAGGGCGTCGCGGTGGTGGACATGGCTGGTGTACTCCGACTGGGCAAGCCACGGCGGTAGGGTGTGCCCCATGTGCGGCATTATCGGCTACGTCGGCCCGCGGGACGCGCGTGAGGTTGTGGTTTCAGGCTTGCGACGCATGGAATACCGGGGCTACGACTCCTCGGGTGTGGCGGTGGAGGCAGGCGGCGTCCTGCACGTCGCGAAGAAGGCGGGCAAGATCAGCAACCTGGAGGCGCTCCTCGAGGTCGACCCCCTGCCCGCGTCCGGAATCGGCATCGGCCACACCCGGTGGGCCACCCACGGGGCCCCCAACGACGTCAACGCCCACCCGCACGTCTCATCCAACGGGCGCATCGCGCTGATCCACAACGGGATCATCGAGAACTTCGCCTCCCTGAAGGCCGAGCTCGTTGACCGGGGCATCACGTTCCGGTCCGAAACCGACTCCGAAGTGGCGGCCCAGTTGCTCGGCGTCGAGGTGGAGTCCGGCGCTGACCTCGCGGACGCCCTCCGTACGGTCTGCCGCCGCCTGGAGGGCGCGTTCACGCTGGTCGCGCTCGACGCGACCGTCCCGGATCGGCTTGTCGCGGCGCGCCGCAACTCCCCGCTCGTGGTCGGCGTCGGCGAGGGCGAACACTTCCTCGCCTCGGACGTGTCCGCGTTCATCGAGTTCACGCGCCACGCCGTCGAGCTGGGCCAGGACCAGTGCGTCGAGATCACCCGCGCCGGCTACACGGTCACGGATTTCGACGGCAACCCCGCAGCCTCCACGCCGTACGAGGTCACCTGGGATCTCTCGGCCGCCGAGAAGCAGGGCTTCGACTGGTTCATGCGCAAGGAGATCTACGAGCAGCCGAAGGCCGTCCAG